>JAGXLT010000186.1 GCA_018334525.1 Gammaproteobacteria bacterium | reverse complement strand
AAGAGTCTGGTCAGCTTTTATGATCGCGATCATGGCCCTAAAGACGGCTCTGCCTTGCGGCCATGGATCGATCAGCAGCTCAGCAATGCCGGTATAGATCTGGCCGGTGGGCGCGTGTTTTTACTGTGCTATCCGCGCATCTTGGGCTATGTGTTTAATCCGCTGTCTGTCTGGTATTGCTATCACGCCGATGGCAGTTTACAAGCCGTGCTGGCCGAGGTGCGCAACACATTTAACGAATGGCATGGATATTTACTGCACGAAAAGGGTCAACCTATGATTGCCCCGATTCGGGATCAGGCCGACAAGGTATTTCATGTGTCGCCTTTTTTACCCAAACAGGGGCATTATCGGTTTCGCATTCTGCCACCTGAGGCGCGCTATGGCGTTACGGTAAACTGGCATGAGACGGCAGACGCGGACAAGCCCGCATTAATTGCTGTACAAACGGCAGAGCGGGTAAGCGGCGGCGATAGAGGGTTGCTAAGGCTTTTTAGCACGGTACCCTTAATGACTTTAAAAGTAATAGCAGCCATTCATTGGCATGCATTAAAGATATGGCTGCGTGGTGGACGGTTTCATCGTAAGCCTAAACCACCGAGCACGGAGATTAGCGGATGACCGATGCGCAACAGGCACTCATTGAATTGCCTTCACCCTTGCCCCTAGGCAGCCGCATATTACTGAGCTGGTTTAGCCGGCTGCGCCGCGGCCGTATGGAAGGCCAACTGCCCAATGGCGAGCCCTTCGTGATTCAAGGCGCAGAATCCGGACCTACGGGTGTCATGCGACTGCATCGCCCACTGCGCATGGTAGGCCGCATTTTAACCCGCGGCTCGGTGGGTTTTGCCGAAAGTTATATGGCGGGCGAGTGGAGCACACCCGACATCGCGCATTTGCTCGAGCTGATGCAGCGTAATGAAGATGCCTATCAGCAGCGGATGGAGCCTTCTTGGGTTGGCCGCTTACGACTGTTTTTACACCATCGGCGGCGCAAAAATACCCAGCGCGGCAGCCGGCGTAATATCTCGGCGCATTACGACCTGGGCAATGAGTTTTACCGGCATTGGCTTGATGAAACAATGACCTACTCGGCCGCAATTTTTGAGTACCCAGAGCAACCACTGGCAGACGCACAGCGGGCAAAGTACCGGCAATTACTCGATGCCATTAACGCCAAACCCGGCGAGCACGTGCTGGAAATCGGCTGCGGCTGGGGTGGCTTTGCGCTGGAGGCCGCCAAGCGCGGCTTGCGGGTAACCGGCCTAACACTGTCTACCGAGCAACTGGCTTGGGCCCGCCGTCGCGTGGCCGATGCCGGATTATCAGATCAGGTTGACCTACGTTTACAGGACTATCGTGATACGCGCGGGCAATTTGACCATGCCGTCTCCATTGAAATGCTTGAGGCAGTGGGTGAGGCTTACTGGCCCGCCTATTTTCGAATGCTGCATGACCGGGTCAAACCCGGTGGCACGATCGGTTTACACGGCATTACTATTGAAGATCATCGTTTTGAAGAATATCGCCGTTCACCGGATTTTATTCAGCGTTATATCTTCCCCGGCGGGATGCTGCCAACCTTAAAGCGTCTAATGGATGAGGCACGCAAAGCCCACATGACGGTGATTGAGAAAACAAGCTTAGGCCAGCATTACGCGGATACTCTGCTGCAGTGGGATGCTCGCTTTGTGCGCGCCCTGCCTGAAATTTATCGCCTAGGCTTTGATAACCGCTTTGTGAATATGTGGCGCTATTACTTAGGGTATTGCTACTCCGGTTTTCGGACCGAATCGATTGACGTCATGCGCCTTGTTATGCAGCGGCCGTGAGGCTTCATCTACCCGGGCGCACCGTTCTCTACGGGCTGCCGGCCCTGCCGCTTGCGGTTATGGGCATCCCGATGTATCTGTTTTTGCCCGGCTTTTACGGGCAGACCTTAGGGCTGACCGCCGTTGGTATCGCGTTACTGGTAGCCCGGCTTTGGGATGTAATCACCGACCCGCTGATTGGCAGTCTGGGAGACCGAATCAACACCCGCTGGGGGCGGCGACGCCCGTTAATTGCTGCCGGCACCCCCGTTCTGCTCATTAGTGCCTGGGCGCTGTTTCAACCGCCGGAAGGGGTAACGCTGAGCTATTTACTCCTCTGGGGCCTGGCCGCCTATCTGGGCTGGACGATGATTTCCCTGCCCTACACCGCCTGGGGTGCAGAAATTTCTAAAGACTATGACCAGCGCGCCAACTTAACGGCCAGCCGAGAGGGCTTTGCCCTGTTTGGCACCCTCGTGGCGATTGCCTGGCCGGCGATTATGGGCACCGGGCAGGCTGACGCGGCCACACTCTCAAGCCTGGCCTGGTTTTTAGTGCTGGTATTACCGCCGATCATGCTGCTAACGCTGCGCACCGTGCCTGAGCAACCCATAACGCCGCACCCGATCGGCTGGCGCGCTGGCTGGCAGCTGTTGCGTGCTAATCGGCCTTTTCTGCGCCTGCTGCTGGCCTACTTAATGAACGGCATGGCCAACGGCCTGCCCGCGGCACTGTTCACCTTATTTGTTGCGCATGTTCTGCTGGCTGAATCGTGGACAGGCATTTTGTTAATTGCCTATTTTGTGACCGGCATTGCCGCACTGCCCGGCTGGTTATGGATTTCACGGCGCATTGGCAAACATCGCGCCTGGGCTCTGTCTATGCTCTGGACATCGCTTATTTTTATTGCCGTGCCATTCCTTGGCCCGGGTGACACCTGGGCCTTTCTGGCCATCTGCTTACTTTCAGGCGTTGGCGTAGCGGTTGATTTAGCCCTGCCCGCTGCGATACAGGCTGACCTGGTGGATCTGGATACCGCGGCCGGCGGTGGACAGCGCACCGGGCTGTATTTTGGTATCTGGAATATGGCCACAAAGCTCTCGCTGGCGCTGGCCGTGGGTATCGCCTTTCCGTTACTCGAACTCAGCGGATTTGATGCCACCAATATCGATGATCGCAGCGGTACTTTTGCCCTTGCGCTTTTCTATGGCGCTATCCCTGTCGCTTTTAAAATAGCGGCTGTCAGTCTGATGTGGAACTTCCCGCATGATCGCACCGCACAGGCCGCCACCCGAGCGCGCGTGATTGATGCCGAATCAGCCCTTGCTGGCGGGCACAGCAAGACGGGCGCGTAAC
>JAGXLT010000185.1 GCA_018334525.1 Gammaproteobacteria bacterium | reverse complement strand
CTCTGCGTGATGGGGCAAATGCCCCATGTTGGCAACACGGTCAAGGTTGACACTTTCAACCTCGGCGGCCAGCCGCTCTGAGTGAAATTGCAGCCCGACTGTGCGGTCCTCGCGGCCGTGCACAATTTCTATGGGCAGCGTCAGCGTTGAATAGCCGGGGTACAGGTCTTCAAGATAACCCCTAAGGCTACCCACCTGTTGGGCGTTAAGCTGCAGCATGCTGGTTCGCGTTGTCAGATCAAAGCCAAGGTGCTCAAGATACCCCGCCGGTACCGGATCGGGCTGAAACACACGCTTTAACGTGCGCTGTACCGCCGCTTGCGAGGCTAAATTTGACACCATCGGCAACATTACATGCTGCCCTATCGGCGAGGCAGAAAACCGATACCAAAATCCAAGCCGCCCGGGCCAGGGATGCGAGGTCGGTGCCAGAAGCGTCAGGCCGGCGATGTCATCACCGGCGCGCAGTGCCCAGGCAAGCGCAACCGCCCCGCCATAGGAATGACCCAGCACAATCGGATTTTCAACACCCAGTTGCCGTGCTGCGCTACGCAGAATATCGGCCTGCTCTAAGGGGCTGAGCGGTTCGCCAAAACTGTCTGAATAGCCAAAGCCCGGCCGATCGAACGCAATGACCCGAAATTCATCTGCCATGCGGCTCATCAGATCAAAGCTGAAATCACGCGCATTGCTATTGGCACCATGAATCATCACAACATCCGGCCCTTCGCCCTGCACAATGGCGTGGATGCGGCCCTGCGGCAGCGTCACAAAAGTATCGGCTGCGGCCATGTCTGAGTGAGCCATTCGATTCTCCGCTCCAATCGCACAGGCCGTGAGCACGCTGACGCCGAAAAGCACCATGGCCAATCGAGTGATGCATGTTCCATTTACTGTACAAGTTGAGTTTTTTCGCATAGACTTGTCCCTTTAATTGTACAGGCGGCGATTCTATGAAAATTGTATCCTTTACCGAAGCTCGGAACAGCTTAAAGCGCGTTTTGGATGATGTTGTCAGTGATGCAGACACAACGGTGATTACTCGTCGTGATTCTGAGGATGCTGTTGTTATGTCATTAGATTATTACAATAGTTTAATGGAGACTGTTTATTTGCTGCGCTCTCCGGCAAACGCCGAGCACTTGAATCGTTCAATCGCGCAGTTCAAAGCCGGTAAAGTGAGTCAAAAAGATTTAATCGATGGGTAGTCGATTGCTATCATGGACCGAAGAGTCTTGGGCCGATTACTTGTACTGGCAAGAGCAAGACAAAAAGACCCTTAAACGTATCAATAAGCTCATCACGGATATCAATCGTTCAGCTTTTAACGGCATCGGTAAGCCTGAACCACTCAAAGAGAATTTATCAGGGTTTTGGTCACGTCGAATAGACGACACAAACCGTTTGGTTTACGCGATTGATGACCATTCAATCACCATCATCTCTTGTCGTTATCACTATTAAACGCAATTATGGAAGTCAAAGCACTGACATTTGATGTTTTTGGTACCGTAGTGGATTGGCGCAGCAGCGTGATTCACGAAGGCCAGCGCTTGGGGCAGACTCGAGGCATTGCTATTGATTGGGCCGCCTTTGCCGATGCATGGCGCAGTGGCTACGCACCGTCAATGGATCGGGTTCGTCAGGGTGAGTTACCGTGGACATGCCTGGACGACCTGCACCGCATGACCCTGAATCGACTGCTGAGTCAGTTCGGTATCGAAAAAGCGCTTAATGAAGCGGATAAACAGCATCTCAACCGCGCTTGGCATCGCCTTGCGGCCTGGCCAGACAGCGTAACGGGGCTTCAGCGCCTAAAATCTGATTTCATTCTTGCCACGCTCTCTAATGGCAACGTCTCCCTTCTCGTTAATATGGCCAAGCATGCCGGACTGCCCTGGGACTGCATCATCTCCGCCGAACTGGTTGGGCACTACAAGCCAGATCCGGAGGTCTACCGTAAAGCCTGTGATCTGCTCGGTTTAGCCCCTCAGCAGGTAATGATGGTGGCTGCCCATCAAGATGACCTTCAGGCCGCATCTAGAGAGGGGCTACGCACCGCTTTTATTCGCCGGCCGCTGGAGCATGGGCCGGATCAGGTCCCCGACATCTCGGTGGACCCGGCCTTCGACCTGATTGCCGAAGACTTCCACGACCTGGCCGATCAGCTGTCAGGCCACTAAGGCAGCAACCCCTCATTAGTAAGGCGCTGTTGAATATCAGTGAGCGAATCGGGGTTGGCCATCGCGGAAATGTTCCCCATGTAGTCACGGCCACTTAACATTTGCGTGATCGATATCTCTATTTTCTTACCACTTCGGGAATAAGGAATATCAGTCACATGAATGATATGACGCGGGACATGACGCGGGCTGGCGCCGGTCCGAATCATCTGCTTAATCCGGTTAATCAGCTCCTCATCAAGGGTCTGACCGGGACTGAGCTTAACCAGCAGCACCACCTCTTCATCCCCGTTAACCGGCCGCCCCGCAACAAGGGCATCAGCGATAGCCGGGATAACTTCAACCTGTCGGTAGATCTCAGCAGTACCAATTCGAACGCCACCAGGGTTCAGCGTGGTGTCTGAGCGGCCATAGATAACGGCTCCGCCTGAGGGTGTGAAGCCGATGAAATCGCCGTGTGCCCAAACTCCCGGGAAGCGCTGAAAATAGGCTTTCCGATAACGTTTGCCCGTTTTGTCATTCCAAAAGCTGACGGGCATAGAAGGGACAGGATTGCGACACACAAGCTCGCCCCGATCCTCTTTCATGAGCTCACCCGCATCATTGAATGCCGCAACATCTTTTCCAAGCATCGGTGCCTGAATCTCACCACGCCGAATCGGTAGTAGCGGATTGCTCCCCAGGAAACACCCACAGATATCGGTACCACCAATAATCGATCCAAGTAATGCATTTGGTGCACCATCTGTGTAAAACCAATCGTACTCGCTCGGCAGTAGTGGCGAGCCAGTGGAAAAAACAGTGCGGAGGTTCGACAGATCATGTGTCTCGGCAGGTTTTAATCCTTGTTGCCGGCAGCTCGCCAGGAATCTCGCACTCGCGCCAAAATGAGTGATTTTTTCCTCTGCGCAAAGCGCCCAAAGCCGATCTAAATCGGGATGCCCGGGAGAGCCGTCATAGGTTATCAGGGTGGCGTTAGTCCTCTCC
>JAGXLT010000184.1 GCA_018334525.1 Gammaproteobacteria bacterium | reverse complement strand
ACCTTTGAGAAGCTTGGCAAGCGTGAAGTGCTCTCGCTGCAGCGCGAGATGGACAAGCTTGAGCGCGCCTTCGGCGGTATTGTCGATATGGAAGCACTGCCTGATGCCCTGTTTGTGATTGACGTGGGCTATGAGCGCATTGCGATTCAGGAAGCCCGTAAGCTCGGGATTCCCGTGGTAGCGGTTGTTGATACCAATAACAGCCCGCGTGAGATCGATTATGTGATTCCGGGAAATGACGATGCCACGCGTGCAATTCGTTTGTACCTGCGCGGTGTTTCAGATGCGATCATTGATGCCCGTCTGGCAACCGCACAAGCGAGCGGCGAAGATGAATTCGTTGAGGTGCCCAAGGAAGCTGAGGCCGTAACAGAGGTTGAGGCGCCGACAGAAGAGGAAGCACCCGCTGAGGAAAGCCAGACTGACGAAGGGAAGGAATAAGCAATGAGCATTAGTGCACAACTGGTAAAAGATCTGCGTGAGCGCACCGGTGCGGGAATGATGGAGTGCAAAAACGCACTCGTTGAGACCAATGGCGACATGGAGGCTGCAATTGAGCAGATGCGTAAGCGCGGGCTTGCCAAGGCTGACAAAAAGGCCGGACGTGTAGCTGCCGAGGGTGCTGTTATCGCGGCATTGAGTGCCGATAAGAAGTGTGGTGCGCTGGTTGAAATTAACAGCGAAACAGACTTTGTGGCAGCGGGTGATGATTTTCAGGAATTTGCCCAAAAAGTCAGTCAGCAGGTGCTTGCCGAAGCGCCGGCCGATCTTGATGCGTTACTGGCAATGCCGTTGGCATCCGGTGCCGGTTCGATTGCTGATGAGCAAAAGTCACTTGTCGCGCGTATTGGTGAAAATATTCACGTGCGCCGTTTTGTGACTTACCAGACGGATAGCAACACCATCCATCACTATTTGCACGGCTCACGGATTGGCGTCATGCTCGAGTTGCAGGGCGGCGATGAGTCTCTTGGGCGGGATCTGTGCATGCATGTGGCAGCCAGCCGGCCTATTTGCGTTGCCGCAGAGGACGTTGCTGAGGATCAGGTGGCCAAGGAGCGGGAGATCTTAATCGCTCAGGCTCAGGATTCCGGAAAGCCGCAGGAGATTATCGAGAAGATGGTCGAAGGCCGCCTGCGCAAGTGGCTTGCTGAAATGACACTGCTGGGGCAGGCGTTTGTGAAGGATCCGGATCAGACCGTAGAGGCGCTGCTTAAAGCCCACGGCGCGAAGGTGATTCGCTTTACCCGACTGGAAGTCGGTGAGGGCATCGAAAAGCGCGAAGAGAACTTTGCAGATGAAGTAGCGGCGACTATTCAAGGCGCGTAGGAAGACCAATATGGGCGAGCCGGTTTATCAACGCATCCTGCTTAAACTCAGTGGCGAGGCGCTGCTGGGACATGCCGACTATGGCATAGACCCGGTGATGCTGCGTCGGCTTGCCAGTGAAATTGGCAAGCTGGTTGAGGACGGGGTTCAGGTGGCCCTTGTTATTGGTGGCGGGAATATTTTTCGGGGTGCCGGTCTCGCCGAAGCAGGGATGGACCGGGTCAGTGCGGATCATATGGGCATGCTTGCCACGGTGATGAACGGGCTTGCGATGCAGGATGCATTGGAGCGAGAGGGTGTTTTCACACGCGTAATGTCCGCCATTAAAATCAATGAGGTTTGCGAGGACTATATTCGGCGTCGCGCTGTGCGTCATCTGGAAAAAAATCGGGTGGTGATTTTAGCCGCAGGCACGGGTAACCCGTTTTTCACAACGGATACAGCGGCCAGTCTGCGTGCCGTTGAAATCGGTGCGGATCTAATGCTCAAAGCCACCAAAGTGGATGGCGTGTACAGTGCTGACCCGATGGTGGATCCTGCAGCCACGCGCTATGAGCGTTTGAGTTTTGATGAGGTAATCGATCAGCGCCTGTCGGTTATGGATACCACGGCGATGGTCATGTGTCGTGAGCAGAATATGCCTTTGGTTGTATTTGACATTAATCGTCCCGGCGCGCTTGCTGAGATTGTGCGCGGGGAGCCGGTAGGAACGCGAGTCGAACGAGGACAAAGCCAATGATCGACGATATTGCAAAAGATGCGGGCTCGAGAATGGCGAAAAGTGTAGAAAGCCTGAATCATGATCTGCACAAAGTTCGGACCGGGCGGGCGCATACCAGTCTGCTCGATCAGGTCAGCGTTAATTACTACGGCAGTGATGTGCCGCTGAATCAGGCAGCAACGGTTACGGCCAGCGATGCACGCACGCTGTTAATCACGCCGTTTGAGCGGAATATGATTGCTGCCATTGAAAAGGCGATTATGGAGTCTAATCTCGGGCTGACTCCCAGTTCTGCAGGCACCGCCATTCGGATTCCCCTGCCTCCGCTGACCGAAGAGCGGCGACGTGATCTGGTGAAAGTCGTCCGGTCTGAGGGTGAGCAGGCCAAAGTGGCCATTCGTAACATCAGACGCGATGCCAATAGCGATTTCAAACAGTTGCTCAAGGAAAAGGACATCACCGAAGATGAGGCTAAGGAAGGCGAAGATCGGATCCAAAAGCTGACTGATAAGTATGTTGGCGAGGTTGATCAGTTGCTTGCGGATAAAGAAGCGGAGCTGATGTCCGTTTGATTCGGCCTGGCGGAGGGCCTGGCGAATGAGCGATCAGGAAAAACAGGCGTTGCCAAAGCATGTTGCCATTATTATGGATGGTAATGGCCGTTGGGCAGCGCAGCAGGGCGAGCCACGTCATCAGGGTCATCGCGCAGGCGCCGAAGCGGTACGAAACACCGTGGAAACCTGTGCACGCGCTGGTATCGAAGCGCTGACCCTATTTGCCTTTAGTAGTGAAAACTGGAGTAGACCGGCCACTGAGGTGCGGATGCTCATGCAGCTATTCGCGCGCGTGCTGGACCGTGAAACCGATCGGCTTCATCAAAACGGGATTGCATTACGAATTATCGGTGATCGCTCACGCCTGGCGCCGCGCATTCAGGAACGGGCGACTGCCGCGGAGGCACTGACCGCCGGGAATACGCGCATGCGTTTAAATATCGCGGCCAGTTATGGCGGGCGCTGGGACATCGTTCAGGCCATGAAGGCGCTCGCTACAGAGGTTTCGCGCGGCGAGCGGGATCCGGAATCCATTGATGAGCACAACGTAAGAGACAAATTGTGCTTA
>JAGXLT010000183.1 GCA_018334525.1 Gammaproteobacteria bacterium | reverse complement strand
GACCTTGCAATGCTAAATCAACATTCAGTCGTGGCCGCCAAAGATCTGGAATACTGGCTGTGGCTTGCTGAAGTGACACCCCGTTTATTTGTCCGGTCGATGCAGCAATTTCCAGCCGTCGCCCCAAAAACGTCAGCTCCGCATTGGTGTTTACAAACTCGGGCCAATCGCGATTAAAACGAAAGGTTAAGTCCTCGGCCGCCAGGGTTAATCTGAACTCGCCCTCTCCCTGATCAAAGGGAAAATCCTGCATCGCCCCGATTAAGCGTAAAGATGCCTCGGTCATCACGCCGTCAACCAGCGCTCGATTAAGCCAATCAACCAGCCGTGCGTCCATAATTGCGGCGGGCAGGTGCTGTCGCACCATTGGCATCCGAGCATTCTGAACATTAGCGCGCAGATTCACGTAAGCACCGCGTGCACTATTGGCAAACTCAATGTGACCGTTTAGTGATGCTGGTGCGCCTTCCACACGCGCGGCTAGCTCATCAAACGATAAACTTAATTGAGCAACCGTGTTCCCGCTGCTCTGCAGACGGACGCCCCCATTAATCTGATTAACCGCTAGCGGTCCCTGTAAAGGCGAAGCGTACTCCATACTAAGCGCCGTATCGCTTAATTGCGTGGTTGCCAGCCAGTGACTCCTATCCTGGTAGACCCACTCAAATTTACTAAAACTACCGCTCATAAAGGCAGGCTTTTCAACTTGAGCGTTAAGCAGCTCACCCAATACACCCACCGAACCCTGCTTAATATGCCCCACCAGTGGCATCTCGCGCGTCTGTTGTCCGAAAACAACCGGACTCAGCGCATGCGTCGTGCCATCCTGCCCCTGCAGACGTTCAGGCCAGATTGCTGCTCGCCATCCCGACGCCTGACGCAACCACCGCAGGGTCACCGCCGCGTTATCCAAACCGCCAGCCAGCAGCCCCAACTGATCACCGACTAGCTCTGCGGTCGCTGCCTGTACCCCTCTCTCATCCAGCGTAAGCCAGATACTGCCATCAAGCCGCGATTGCGGCGCCAGCCTGTCAAAAACGGGCGCAAGCTCAAGCTGCTCAAAGCGCACCAGTGCTCGGCCCGCTGTGGAATTCGACGACGACGTGCCTGCCGGATTCATCGATAACACTGCCTGTAACCGCTGTGCCCCTGTTCGGCTGTCCAGTGCAAATCGCCATTCACCGTCCCGCTGCTGACGCCAACGAAGAGCAGCATTGGCAAACACCTGCTTAATATCCAAGACCTCGTCTTTAACCACAAGCTGACTATCGGTCAGTAACAGTCGATTGACCGGCAACCCCCGCAGACGCGAATCAGATCCGCCAGCCTGTAGACCCGAAACTGACCATTGCCCGTTTTTATTGCGCACGGCCTCAATTTCCAGGCCTTGTACCGCCAGGGCATGCAAACGCCAGTCTTTCGCACGAAAGGAATCCCACGTAGCAAGAATGACGGTGACTTTTTCAACTTCAATCTGCTCTGAACCGATGCCCGCGCGCACGCCAACCAGAGTCAAACTGGGGCGTAAACCACGAAGGCTGGCGTCAATTTTCTCGATCTCAAGGGGTAAGCCGAGCTGCTCACTGAGCCCTTGCTCAATACGATCGCCAAGATCAGGTGAAGCTGCCAGAAAAAACCGGACCGCGCTCAGGCTAACAGCAGCGATAATTAACGACCCGATGAACAGCCACAGGACGATGGCGCGAACTCGTGCTGCGTTACATGAGGACAACATCGAATTGCTCCGGGGTGTAAAGCGGCTCTGCCTGAAACTGAACCGGGCGGCCGATAAACTGCTCAAGCTCTGCGAAGCTGTCGCTTTCCTCTTCCATCGCCAGATCAACCACTTCCTGGGCTGCTAAGACCAATAATCGCTCCACATCAAACTGTCTGACTTCACGCAGAATTTCCCGGGTGATCTCATACACCACTGTTTCAGGGCTTTTTAAATAACCTCTTCCTGCACAAACCGCACACGTATCGCACAGTAAATGTTGCAGTGACTCTCGCGTACGCTGTCTTGTGATCTCTACCAGACCCAGTGCCGAGACCCCGTTAAACCGGGTGCGTGCCGGATCCTTCTCCAATCCCTTTTCAAGGGCCCGCAGCACCTGCCGCTGATGCTCGTGCTCTTCCATATCAATAAAATCGACAATAATAATACCACCGAGATTACGCAGCCTTAGCTGCCGAACAATCGCCTGAGCCGCTTCAAGATTGGTTTTAAAGATGGTTTCTTCCAGATTGCGATGCCCGACATAACCTCCCGTATTCACATCAACGGTAGTCATCGCTTCGGTTTGATCGATCACCAGATAGCCACCGGATTTTAAGGATACCCGTCGCTGCAGGGCACGCTGTATTTCATCTTCCACACCATAGAGATCAAACAACGGCCGTTCTCCCGGATAATAAACCAGCGTTGCACCGGTCTCCGGTAAAAAGGATCGACAAAATACATCGGCTCGCGCGTGATTTTCAGCTGAGTCTATGCGCACATGTTCAATATCCGCGCCCGGCAAGTCACGTAAAATACGTAATAGTAAAGGTAGATCCTCATGCACCAGCGTACGCGGCTGAGCGTCGGCTGCGCGCTTGGCAACCGCAGACCAGACACGCGCCAGGAAGGCCCAATCACCCGACAGCTCTGCCTCGGAAACGCCATCTGCCGCCGTACGCATAATCACGCCATGGCCTGTTTGCTGCGCTAAAAATCGCTCTGCACACTGTTTCAGCCGCTCACGCTCATCGGCCGCCTCTATACGACCGGAAATACCAACGACCGGGTTATCGGCCAAAAAAACAAGATGCCGGGAAGGAATACTGATCTGTGTGGTCAGGCGCGCGCCCTTACTTCCCATCGGGTCTTTAATAACCTGCACTAAGATGCGCTGCTGTTCTTTGAGTAACTGTTGAATCGGCAATGCTTGCCGCGGTTTGCTGTCAAAAAGTCCCTCAGCCGCCGCAATATCAGAGGCATGCAAAAACGCCGTTCTTGATAAGCCGATATCAACAAAGGCTGCCTGCATCCCAGGCAGCACGCGTGGGACTTCGCCTAAGTAAATATTGCCGACCAAGCCGCGTCGGCGTGCCCGCTCGATATGGACTTCTTGCAAGCTTCCGTTATCGACTAACGCAACCCGCGTTTCACGGGGAGTGACGTTAATCAGCAGTTCCTGACT
>JAGXLT010000012.1 GCA_018334525.1 Gammaproteobacteria bacterium | reverse complement strand
CACGGTACCCGACTGATCAAAAACCTCACCGGATAGCAACGTCACGTGCATTGCCGAGAGTAGCTCCCCGGGAAGCTGACTGAGCCAATCAACCGGCAGCAGCTCAATCGCTGGATTGGAAAACGGCACATCCTCTGCCCCGTTGGCAAACACCGTGTAGGTCGAAAACTCGGTGTGGCGCTCCCAACGCAGGCGGAATCTAGGAGCTTCGAGTATGAAATGTGCCGCTTCTTCGGATGGTTCATTCACACCAACCTGCCGGCAGATTGCGGCCATCTGGGCCACCTCCTCCTGGCGTTTACTGGTGCCGGTTTGTATGACCAGATGCGATACACGCAAAGGCGAGCTCAAGCTTTCAAAAGGCCGCGCATGGGCCTCGTGTAAAAGCGTTTGCCTAAGGGGATGCACGGTGACTACTTCATTTATGCGATCCACGGTATGCCTCGGTTACGAACGATTGCGTCTGCCGGCATTCTGATGGCAAGCATAGGTGTTCTACAAGTAGAGTATTCACATCCCTGACCGACGCCCTGCATCAGGTCATATAAAGGCCGCCCGCCACATCAATGGTTTGTCCGGTCACAAAGCTGGCCTGGTCAGAGAGCAGATAAGCGGCCAGATCAGCCACCTCAGAAGGCTTACCCAGTCGCCGCATCGGCGTCATTTCCACCTGTTCCGCATTAACGGATTCACCCACGGCAAGCACCATTGGCGTTTCTATGCGCCCCGGTGCGATGGCGTTCACACGAATATTGTTAGGACCAAGTTCGGCAGCCAGATGCTTGGTAAAGCCGATTAACGCAGCTTTTGTTGCCGCGTAATGGCTGGCAACAATCGGCGAATAGGTTTTACCGGCCACCGAAGACATGTTGACGATTGAGCCGGCATTCGCCTGTCGCATCATAGGGCTGACCTTTCGAATGGTGTTAAAGGAGCCGGTCAGATTAACGCCAACCACCTTCTGCCATTCGGCGGGGTCCATTTCCCATATTCCGTGGGCTCGGCCGTTATGCTTAGGCGAAATCCCGGCGTTATTAACGAGGCCATCAAAGCAAGCACCCAGCGCGGCTTCAGCCTGATCAACCGCGGCAGCAACCGCATCAAAGTCCGAAACATCCGCACATAAAGCCACCACCGAGACATCCGGGGCATCGCGCTTAATTTCCACAGCGACCTGCTCGGCAGCCTCCGCCGACCAATCAAGCACGGCAACGTCTGTACCGCGCTGGGCCAGGCCGTGCGCAATCGCCCGACCTATCCCAGCACCAGCTCCGGTCACAAGTACCTGCTTTGCCATCCGCATCCCTTAAATTCCCAGATAAGCCTTACGAATATGGTCATTGCCCATCAGCTCTTGCGCTGGGCCGCTCATGCCAATTTCACCATTTTCGATCACATACCCACGGTCTGCGATTTGCAGCGTTTGGAAGACGTTCTGCTCAACAATCAGAACCGTTGTGCCGGATGCGGCAATTTTCTTGACCACATCAAACACCTGGCTCACAACAATCGGTGCCAGCCCGAGTGATGGTTCATCAAACAGCATCAATCGGGGGCAAGCCATCATTCCCCGGGCAATGGCAACCATCTGCTGCTCGCCACCCGATAACGACTGCGCGCCCTGACTGAGTCGTTCAGCCACGCGTGGGAAAAGCGTTAATACTTCATCAAGCTTTTCTTTATAATGCGGCCGCGCCACCTTGGTGAATGAGCCCATTTGGAGGTTTTCCAGCACCGTCATTTCAGGAAATAACTGTCGGGCCTCGGGCACCATTGTAATGCCACGCTCTACGATTTTATGGGCCGGTATTTTAGTAATATCTTCGCCCTCAAACTCGATAGAACCGTCAGCAATTTTGATTAACGACGAGATGGTCCTCAGCGTTGTGCTCTTCCCGGCACCATTCCCGCCAACAATCGTTACAATCTCACCTTCATTCACCTCTAGCGATATGCCATGAAGAATTGTCGTGGAGCCGTAGCCCGCCGTCACATTATTAAGCTTCAGCATTGCCCGCCTCCTTACCAAGATAGGCTTCAATCACCGCCTCATCACGTACCACCGATTCCGGGTCACCTTCGGCTATCACCGCGCCGGAGTTGATTACAATAACCCGATCAGAAAGGTCCATGATGGCCCGCATCACATGCTCAATCGCAATAATGGTCACGCCCGTATCGCGAATCGCTTTAATCAAACGAATCGCCTCGACCAGATCAGACGGGTTAATCCCGGCCATGACCTCATCAAGCAACAGAATACGCGGGCGCATGGCCATAACTCGGGCCACTTCAAGCCGCTTCAACCCGCCAATGGGCAGGTTCTTAGCTTCTTCGTGCAGGAAGCGCCCTAAGCCGAGCTCTGTGGCAATCTCGCCGGCAACACGACGCGCGGAATCGACATCCGGATGGTGATAAAACGCACCAACCATAATGTTCTCTTCCACCGTCATCGCCGCAAATGGCTGGACGATCTGGAACGTCCGGCCAACGCCCAGGCTGACAAAATCTGCCACTCCCTTAGGCGTATGCGGTTTGCCATCCGGCCCCATTACAACCACCGACCCGCTGTCTGCTTCCAGAAAGCCGGAGAGCATATTAAACAGCGTGGTCTTGCCCGCACCGTTAGGGCCGATAATGCCCAGCACCTCGCCCTGACGCAGGCTGATGTTCACGTGCTGGGTTACCTTAAGGCCGCCGAAGTTCTTGACCAGATCGTCAACCTTCAGCACCTCGTCACCAAGTGGGGGTCGCGCCTTGGTCTGAATCGGATCCAGCTGCTGCTGACCCAGGTCAGTATCACCAATCGGTTGCCCGGAGGTATCATCAAACTGCTCCGGGTCAAGCGCTTTACGAGCTCGTTTGGGAAGCAGGCTGACCACGCCATCGGGCATAAAGACCACCACCAGCATCAGGATTACGCCATAAACAAACCCATGCAATCCAAGCGCCGAGGCGCCCAACAATCCACGCGAAATCTCCGTGATCGGCACCAGCAGAATCGCGCCCAATAGGGGCCCGAACACCGTACCGATACCACCGACCAGTGCGAAGAGCACAATCTGAATGGAGAAAATCAAATCAAAGGCCGAATCCGGCTCGATGAAGGTGAGATACATCGCGTGGAATGTACCCAGCATTGAAACCAATGCCCCCGAGAGGGCCGCTGCATAGATTCGCACTTTAATGGTTGGAATGCCCGCTGCTTTTGCGGCAGATTCGCGCTCACGTGTTGCGATGAGATAAAAACCCATCCGCCGATGACGAATAACTTGCGCTACTGCCAGCACAAAACAAAGCATGCCGAACGCGATCACTAACGAAGGCAGGCGCTCGGTGAAGATCATCCACTCCCAGCCAATCTGTAAGGGGACCATCTTTCCGGTGGCACCACCGGTTAACCACTTCATTTCAATGGCCAGCACATGGAACACCTCTAAAAAGGCGATCGATGCCAGCGCATAAAAGGGGCCTTTTAACCGAAAACAGGGGTACGCGATTAATGCGGCAGCAACCGCGGAAACCGCAGCGCCGACAAACATCCCGATCCAGGGCGTAATACCGGCATTCACCAAAATCATCCCGGTGTAGGCGCCTATGCCGTAATACATGGCATGGCCGAGCGAGAGTTGTCCCGCGTAACCACCCACAATGTTCCAGGCAGTGGAAAGCCCGGCAAACAGACAGATCGTGATAAAGACGTGATAGACAAAATCATCCCCCACAATGATGGGGGTGATCAGTAACGCGGCAAGAAGCACAAATACGTAAAGTGCTCCTCGCTTATCAGCAGAATTGTCGACTCCGAAAAATCGAAAAATCGCTGGCGCTGTTGGTGAAGTTTGATTGCTTGACATCAGTTATGTACTCCGACAGACAGACCGGCTCCGACTAGGAGACATGGGACATATTGCGTGCACCGCCAAACAATCCCTGTGGGCGGAAAATAAGCACAAGCAGGAAAATCCCGAATACCACGAGATCTTTCACGTTGGCGCCAAGGTAAAAGCCGGCAAACGCATCCACGATGCCGATAATCATTGCAGCCAAAAGCGCACCTGAGATGCTGCCTAAGCCCCCCATGACCACCACAACAAATGAGAGCAATACAAAATACTGTCCCACCTCGGGTGAGGTCGGATAAAGCGGCGCAATTAAAACAGCTGCCAGACCCACACAGGAAACACCGATACCGAAGGTCACCATATAAACCCAAGAAACGTTAATTCCCATTAACTGAGCAGCGGCCCGATTCTGCCCTGTGGCGCGGATTGCACGCCCAAGCTGTGTGCGCGTAAGAAAAAGATGAATACCACCGACAAGCGCTATAGCGGCGATTAAAATATTAAGTTGGCCGGTCAGGAACATCGCAGGGCCCATATCGACAACCGTGCGCAACCCCGAAGATGGTGTGCTGTAGATGTCAGGACCGAACAGCATAAGCATCAGATTGATCATCGCAATCGATAATCCCACCGTGGCAAAAATCATAATGTGCTCATCAGAATCCTGCAGCGGCTCGATCAATACGCGCTGCACGAGCATCCCCAAACCGAATATCAGCGGTAATACAACGACCAGAGTGACATAGGGATGAACACCAAAATACGCGGTAGCAAAGAACACCAGAAACATGGCAACCATTAAGAATTCGCCATGTGCGAAATTAATCACTTTAATGATCCCGAAGACGAGCGTAAGCCCGACACTGACAATAGCGTATAACGCGCCAAGCATCAGGCCATTGACTAAGTTGGTAAAAATCAGATCCATGGCTAGTAAAACCCCATGCCAGTTTGACCGCTGGTTAAGTGGCGGGGGCTTAGAGCCACCCGCCACTCTCGTTATGCAACCCTAAAAACTTAGAGCTCTAAATCAGCAACGGCTGCATCCGGTGGATACACCGTGATCAGCTCACCGTCACGCCACTGCATTCCCATCATGAATGCTGCGTCATTCTGGCCATTTTCCGCGAATTTAGCGCCGTAACCGACAGCAGTGGTTCCAGCCGGAATATCAACCGCCATCAACGCTTCACGAATGGTCTCCGGCGTAAATCCCTCAACCTGATCCAGTGCTTCCAGAACGACTTTGGCACCCGCATAGTTATTCAGGGAGTGTCCTGAACGCGGATCAGAGCCGTACTTCGCCCGATAGGCTTCGACGAACTCTTCAACACCGACAGCGAAACCTTCATTAACGGAGTACTGCGTAAAATCGGCATTCAGCACACCCTCGATGACATCAACACCAACTGCTTCAGCTGTTGGGACCATCGAGTAGCCACCGCCACCACCAATAATCGCCGCTGGCTCGTAGCCACGCTCATTGGCCTGACGCAGGAACAGAATGCTGTCGTCCTGATAGGAAGTCTGCATGACGATGTCGACATCACGCTCACGCAAACGCAACACAATGGAGGACATATCGACGTTGGTCGCCGGATATCCCTCAACCATCACGATATTCAACCCGGCTTCTTCACCATAGAGCTCCTGAAAGCTTGCAACGGAGCTACCGTAGTTAGAATCCTCATGAATAATGCCGATACGCAGATCAGTTGCATCACGACCCAGAGCCGGAGCAACCGCCTCAAGAATCATATCAACATGCGTCCGGGCCATATGCCGCGCCGTAGGGTTCGTCCGGTACATGTTGTCAAAACCACGGTTTGTGATTTCGTGAGCAACAGCACCCAACTCAAAGTAAGGCACACCGGCAAGTTCCGATACCTGACTGGCTGCGATGGACCGCGAAGAGGAATAGGTGCCAAAAATAGCCGCTACGTCTTCCCGCGAAATCAACCGCCGTGCTTCACCAATTGCCTGGTTCTGGTCAACAGCGTCACCACCAGCAAGCACCACTTGCATGCCCTGAACACCACCATTGGCGTTAATTTCTTCAACCGCGATTTCAAGACCACGGAAGCTCTCTTCACCCAGTAACGCCAAGGAGCCGCTCAGGGGATACAAGGCACCGAATTTCACTTCATCGGCGCTTGCCGTGCTGATTACGCCCGCACTCGTCGCCACAGCTAGCGCTGCTGGCAGCAAGGCACGAGCCAGTTTATTTTTCATGGTCATACCATCTCTCCTATTAAGGTTATTAACAGCCGTGGTGGCTGCATTCGGTTCACGGTTACCAAAACCTGTCCTCCAGTTCATTGCTGCCGGAGTAGGCGGTAACCGGCGGATAAGCACTCGCGTCAGTAATGACATCGAGTACCGTGACGCTCGATCGCAGAATTGCAGCGGCTAAAGCCTCTGCGTACTGATTTGGATCGGTGATGCGCACACCCACTGCGCCGCAGGCGGTCGCAATGGCGGCATGGTCCACCGGAAGAAAATCACAGGCATCCGTATAGGCGCCATGCAGCACCTGCTCGGAGTGTTTTTGATAGCCCAAAAGCTGGTTATTCAGCACGGTCACGATAACCGGCAACTGCAGGCGCATGGCCGTTTCAATCTCAGCCCAGCAGTGGCCAAAACCGCCATCGCCTGTCACACAGTGCACCACAGCGTCGGGATCGGCCGCCTTTGCACCAATCGCAAATGGCAGCCCCCATCCCAGCCCGGCCAACCCGCGAGGCGTTAGGAATCGAGCCCCTACCTGACGTGCTGTAAGGAAGTTTGCTACCCAGATAGACGAATAGCTGGCATCGGCCACGACCCGCGAATTGCTGGTTAATTGTGCATCCAGTTCTGCCATTAAGCGCTCTGGCCGAACCGGCGCTGCCTGCATGTCGACCCATTGCTGCATTTGCGATTGCCAGTGCACCCGCCCTGCCTGAACAATTTCACTGGCTGCTGCCCCAAAGGGGTGAGTGCCATCAGCTAAGGTCGGTGATACCGCATCCGCCAACGCATCAAGCGTAAGCTTGGCATCGCCCACAAGGCGAAAAGCCTCATAATTTCGGCCGATTTCACGGCCATCAATGTCTAGGTGAATTACCTGCGCATCGCGCGGATAAAGCTGCCAGCTATCGGTGCCATTCTGGTTCGTACGATTACCGACCAGCAAAACAACGTCAGCCTCAGTAACCAGATTGCGCATGCCCTCGGTACGGCTTCGCGGCCCCATAAAGTAGCCGACAACGCCAACGGACAGGGGCTGAGTCTCATCCACCGACCCTTTACCCATTACCGTGGTTGCCACTGGAAAGCCCATTGCCTGAAATCGCGCTAATGGCTCATACGCACGGGATCCGTGTATGCCGCCACCGGCAATAATGATCGGGCGTTTTGCTTGAGCCAGGGCTTGCGCCGCCTGCGCAACTGCCTGCGGATCTGCCACTGAGCGATCGAGGGGATAATGCCCAAGGCTGGCCCTGCGCTCACCCTTGCTGGTCGCCGTTTGGTCAAGCACGTCCACCGGCACCAGAAGCACCGCTGGTCCCGGATGACCGGATGCCGCGGCGGTAAACGCCATATCCACATAATCTTCCAGGCGGCTTACATCATCCACCCGCTTCACCCAGCGTGAGACCGCGCTGAACATCGTAATGTGATCGAGTTCCTGGAAGGCATTGCGCTCTCTGGCAGAAGTGGGCACGTCCTGCACAATGGCCACAACCGGAATTGAGGCTTTAAAAGCCTCCCCCAGTCCTGCAACCAGTAAGGTGGCAGCCGGCCCGTTTTGTGCTGCCACTACCGACACACGTCCACTGGTTCTTGCATAAGCATCCGCCATTGCCGCCCCGGCGTTTTCTGTCCGGTATGCCAATTGTTTAATGCCAATCTCAGCCCCCGCCAAAAATAATTTCGAGGGAATACTCTGGCCAAAAATCTCACTTACGCCGTGGCGCTGGAGCGCCTTGGCGAGAAGCTGAGCACCCATCGGCATTACGCCCCCTCCTCCATGCTCAGAATGACTTTTCCGATATGGGGGGCATCCATCCGCCGATGCGCATCAACCACTTGCTCAAACAGATAAACCGAATCAATCACCGGCAGGCACTCCCCCTTCTCCCACAGGGGCATGAGCGAGCGCTCAAGCTCAACGGCGATTTCCGCTTTTTCCTCAACACTTCTGGCCCGCAGCGTTGAGCCCGTGAACCACAGCTTTTTCGCCATGATCTGCCAGACATTAATCGTCGCCTCAGGGCCCGCCTGCAACGCAATCTGCACTAACCTTCCGCCCGGCGCAGCCGCTTCCAGATTACGATTGACATAGTCGCCCCCGACCATATCCAAACAAAGATCAAATCCATGGCCATCGGTGGCCTTTTGCAAGGCCTCCACAAACTCTTGTTCTTTATAATTAATGGCTACGTCTGCCCCCAAGTCGAGGCATTTCTGACATTTCTCTGCACTTCCTGCCGTGATGGCGACGCGAGCCCCATGGGCTTTGGCAATTTGAATGGCCGTGGTGCCAATTCCTGAGCTACCGCCATGAATGAAAACCCACTCCCCTTCCTTGAGTTGGCCACGCTGGATCATATTGGTCCATACAGTGAAGTAGGTTTCGGGAATGCCACCTAAAGTCGTCCAATCAGCCCCTGCGGGTGCTAAGAGCGCGTTACGCTCATCGATCACGGCGTATTGCGCATACCCACCGCTGGCAACCAAACCGAACACACGATCTCCAACGGAAAAGCGTGAAGCATTATCGCCCGCTGCAATGACCTCACCAGCAATCTCCAGACCGAGTACATCACTCGCTCCTGGTGGCGGTGGATACCCCCCCATGCGCTGCATGATATCCGGGCGATTGACGCCAGCCGCTTTCACGGCGACCAACAATTCTTTGCCTGTCGGCGTTGGCGTATCCCTCTCGATAATCTGCAGGGCTTCCGGCCCACCCGGTTCCGGGGCAATCACAACTTTCATAATTTCACTCCGTGTGTTGTTCGTAATAGCCATAGGCGCTCCATCCTCCATCAGATGTGACAACCTGACCCGTCATAAACTGATTTTGCTCAGAGGCAAGAAACGCCACCAGCTCCGCCATCTCTTCAGCGGTACCCAGGCGCCCCTGGGGTGTGCGGCCTTTGATTTGATCTAAGGACAGTCGCCCCTCGTCAGATAAGGCACGCAAAAACGGCGTGTCGATATATCCCGGTGCAATCGCATTGACCCGGATGCCGCGATCAGCCCATTCAATCGCTAATGCCTTGGTCATCATTGAAACAGCGCTTTTACTGGCGCAGTAAGCCAGTCGCTCAGGCGCTGCGATCTGTCCGTACATCGAGCTGACATTAATAATGACCCCGGCACGGCCGGATTGGTGACAACGCGCAAATTCCCTTGAGGCCAAAAACACGCCGGTCTGATTGACCGCGATTGCCGCGTTCCAGCGCGCCAGAGTGAGCGATTCAGTGGGGACGTTGCAGGAAATACCTGCATTGTTGATTAAGATATCAACGGCTCCATACGCATTCACCACAGCGGAAAAGCTATCTGCAACGCTTTGCTCATCGGTGACATCTCCAGCCACCGCCAGCGCGTCGGCGCCCGTAGTCATTAACTCTTCCGCTGCCCGGGATGCGCGTTCCGGGTCTTTTTCCAGCAACGCAACCCGATGGCCATTTGCCGCAAATTTCCGGGCAAACGCCAACCCCATCCCGACGCCTGCGCCGGTGATTAAAACGCTTTTGGGCTGTGAATTGTGTGTCAGAACCGTCATTAAAGGTGCTTTTTATGCCTACTTATTGACCTATTAACCCCTCGGGACTCCTCGTCATTACGGGTATCCCAAGCTCCTCCATCAATTCAACTTATCATCCTCTCTGCTTGTCTTACAAGTAGTAATCTGCCATCCTTTTTACGACTAGCGAAATACCTGGTCAGGAGAGGTTATCCACCCAAAGCAATGATTTTTGGTGGGTATTAATGTCCGATGAATGCTCCAGACAACAAAAACAGGAGCCGTTATAAGTCATGAAAAACAGTGTAGAACCCATCCTGCGCGCACGCTCACTTCCAACCGAAGTCGCCAGCCGCCTGAGAGTCGCAATTGATCGCGGGGACTATGCACCGTCCGGCAAACTGCCCTCTCAGGAACAACTGGCTAAAACGTATGGCGTCAGCCGTCCGGTCATCAGGGAAGCGCTGTCTCTGCTGAAGTCCGATGGTCTGATCATCAGTCATCAGGGGCGCGGGCAGTTTGTTAACCCCGAGGGGTCGTCAGTTTTTCGCTTAGAGGCGGACATTTCCGATCAGCATGACCTGATGGATCTTTTCGACTTTCTGTTGTCTGTGGAGGTCACCGCTACAGAGCTGGCTGCAGAGCGGCGTTCTGATAACGAGCTTTTGGCGATCGGCCGCTCCCTGAAAGCGCTGGAAACCGCGATTAAGAACCAGGAACCCGGCGTTAAAGAGGACATGGAATTTCATCAGGCAATTTTGCGCGCCTCGCACAACGACTACTACATCACTTTCGGGGACTTTCTGGACAATCAGGTACGCCGAATGATTCGTACGGCGCGAACCAACACCGCGCAGCAGAACGGCCTGGTACACGAAGTACAACAAGAGCATGACGCCATCTATCGCGCCATTTGCGCCCGTGACCGAGCAGCCGCACGGGATGCCGCAGCCAACCACCTAATTAACGCCGCCCGACGTTTAAGACTCGGGCAAGCCAACGCACCGAATTAAGGAGCAAGCAGACTCATGTACGGTAATCACATCGCCGGTCACTGGGTTGATGGA
>JAGXLT010000182.1 GCA_018334525.1 Gammaproteobacteria bacterium | reverse complement strand
TCTGCACCGGCAGGTGGCGCGTGCATTAAGCCAGGGCGGGGCGTCTGCAGTGCCCTCGGCGCTAGAATCAGAATCAGAATCAGAATTCAAATCAGTATCAGCGCCACGTCCAGCGCCCGCGCTGTCACCGTTACCGTTACCGCCGCCGCGCCCCGCATCAATTCCATTTCCAGTCCAAGAGGCCGCTGCCGTCTATTCCGTGACGCGTTTAGGGCATGCCGTGGCACAAATTCATGGCGTTTATCTGCTGGCTGAGTCAGCCGCTGGATTGATTGTGATTGATATGCATGCGGCGCATGAGCGCATCGTCTATGAGAAATTAAAAAAGCAATACATGGCCAGTGGCATTGCGCTTCAGCCTTTGCTGGTACCGGTTGTTTTTGAGGTAACGCCGGCAGAGGCGGATCTGGCCGAAGAGCAGCAGCAAACACTGGCAGACTTAGGTCTTGATGTAGAACGTAGCGGCCCACAAAGCCTGCAGATAAGGGCGGTGCCGGCGTTGCTGGCAGAGGCAGACGCTGCGGCACTGGTGAGTGATGTTCTGGCTGATCTGACCAAGGCGCAATCTGATGCGCCCATTGAGTCACGGATGTTGGCACGCTTGGCAACGATGGGCTGCCATGGGTCCGTCAGGGCAAACAGACGGCTGATGCCAGCTGAGCAGGAAGCGCTGTTACGCGAAATGGAGCAAACGCCGAATATTGATCAGTGCAACCATGGCCGACCCACCTGGGTGGAGCTGCCGATGGACGCATTGGATCGGTTGTTTTTGCGAGGGCGTTAGTGGGTAAAGCTTCTTTTTCCGCACCGCCAGTGGTTTGTCTGATGGGGGCCACGGCCACCGGTAAAACTGATCTTGCGGTGTGGCTGCATGAGCAAGGGCCATTCGACATCATTAGTGTAGATTCAGCGATGGTCTATCGGGGCATGGATATCGGTACTGCTAAGCCAACGCCTGCGTTACAGCAGCAAGTACCCCATGGGTTACTGGATGTTCGTGATCCGGATGATCCTTACTCTGCCGCCGAGTTTGCCAAAGATGCGCGCGTGCTGATTGCACAGAGTCATGCTGCGGGTCGGATACCGCTTTTGGTAGGGGGTACGCGGTTATACTTTTCTGCGTTGCTTAATGGGTTATCCGCATTGCCTTCCGCCGATTCGGTGACTCGTGATGCGATAGATGCTGAGGCCGCAAGCGAAGGGTGGGTGGCATTGCATCAACAGTTAGCCCGGGTTGACCCTGAGACTGCAGCGCGCCTGCACCCGAACGATGCGCAACGCATTCAGCGTGCATTAGAAGTCTATCGGCTGACAGGTCAGCCACTGAGTGCGTTGCAAAGTCAGACGACAAGGGAACAAAACCCATGGCATCTAGTCAAAATGGGTATAGCAGCCGCGGACAGGCAGCGGCTGCATAAAAAAATCGCGACCCGGTTTGAGAGCATGCTCGATGCCGGGTTAGTGGATGAGGTGAAAGGGCTGCAGGCAAAACACCGTTTGGACCCTGATATGCCGTCGATGCGTGCTGTGGGATACCGACAGGTCTGGGAGTATCTGGCGGTTGGTTTTACGAAAGACGAGCTTTGGTTTCGTGGCGTTGCAGCAACGCGTCAGCTCGCGAGACGGCAACTGACATGGTTGCGTCGCGAAGGGGATGTACACTGGTTGGATGCAGGCGATGGTGCAATGCAAAAACAATGTCGGCAATACTTGTCCGGCATGCTAGGTTAATGAAGAGCAATAACAATTAAGGAGCATAATTAATGTCCAAAGGGCAATCGCTACAGGAGCCTTTCCTGAACGCCCTTCGCAAGGAAAAAATTCCAGTTTCGATTTTTCTTGTAAATGGAATAAAACTGCAGGGGCATGTGGAGTCGTTTGATCAGTTTGTGATCTTACTGCGCAATACGATCAGTCAGATGGTTTATAAGCACGCGATCTCAACGATCGTGCCGGCCCGCAACATTCGCACGCTGTTGCAGGAGGAACGAGATCACGACGAAGACGAAGACTGAGCCGGGGGTTGCAAACGCCGCGGCTACTACGAGCGCTGCCAGTCTTTTTGAAAGATATGACGGCGGCGAGCGGGCAGTTCTTGTTCAGCTTGATGACGGTGTCGTTGATGTTGCTGATGCGTTAGCGGAGTTTGAAGCGCTTGCCGAATCGGCCGGGGCTGTGATCGTGGATCGGCTAACGGGGCGTAGACGCCGACCGGATGCCAAGACTTATCTTGGTGCCGGTAAGGTTGAGGAATTGCATGATCAGGTTCAGGCCGCTGAGGCAAATCTGGTGTTGGTTAATCATCCCTTAAGCCCGGTGCAGGAGCGAAATCTTGAGCGGGTCTTGCAGTGTCGTGTGCTTGATCGAACGGGGTTGATTCTGGATATCTTTGCCCAGCGTGCGCGATCGCATGAGGGCAAGCTGCAGGTCGAGTTGGCGCAATTGCGGCATATTGCGAGCCGGTTGGTCAGGGGCTGGTCGCATTTGGAGCGGCAAAAAGGCGGTATCGGCCTCAGGGGGCCCGGTGAGACTCAGCTTGAGCTGGACCGGCGGATGCTTAACATACGAATCGGTCAGTTAGAGCGACGTCTAGCGCGTGTTCGCAGTCAGCGCGATCAGGGCCGCAAGGCACGTCGTCGCCGTGATCTGCCGGCGGTTTCCTTAGTTGGCTACACCAATGCGGGCAAGTCCACTTTATTCAATCAGATCGCAGAGTCCGGCGTTTATGCTGCCGATAAGTTATTCGCTACCCTGGATACAACACTCAGGCGCATTGAGCTAGCGGGCGGAGAAGCGGCAGTTCTGGCTGATACAGTCGGGTTTATTCGAGATCTGCCGCCGCAGCTGGTCGCGGCATTCAGATCAACCCTAGAAGAGGTGATCGAAGCGGATCTGTTGATTCATGTGATCGACGCATCCGATCCGGCCCGAGAAGACAATGCACGCGAAGTGCAGGCAGTATTAGAAGCACTTGGCGCGGAATCCGTGCCACAGCTTCGCGTTTATAATAAAATTGACCGTCGTGATTTACCGCCGCGTTTGGAGCGAGACGATGATGGTCACATCACCGGGGTTTGGCTATCCGCGGCAACAGGCGAGGGGCTCGATCTGCTGTGTCAGGCTATTGCAGAACGGGTCAGGGCTGACCAGGCCAGAGGCGTGATTGAGCTACCTGCCACGGCGGGCCGTTT
>JAGXLT010000181.1 GCA_018334525.1 Gammaproteobacteria bacterium | reverse complement strand
GAAGGGTCGGCTCTTTCTTTGAGTCGTGTGATGAAGGTGGCGCCTGCCGCTTCGGCTGCGCTCAACGCGGCTTCAGCCAGTTCGCGCGGATCCTGTTTCCCTGTTGCAATGGCCTGCCCCATTTTCAGTGCTTTAGTCACGATCAAGCCCTTTTTCAGCCATCGCCACCGCACGGAAAAGGGCGCGGCCTTTATTGACCGTTTCTTCCCATTCCGCGGCCGGGTCAGAGTCGTGCACCACGCCACCGCCGGCTTGCAGATGCACCTGGCCATCTTTAATCACGGCGGTGCGAATGGCGATAGCCGTATCCATATTGCCCGACCAGGATAAATACCCGACCGCGCCCCCATAAACGCCGCGTTTAATGGGCTCTACCTCATCAATAATTTCCATCGCGCGAATTTTCGGCGCACCGGATAACGTACCGGCCGGATGGGTGGCGCGTAGGATATCCATGGGCCCTAAGCCATCACGAAGCGTGCCGGTCACGTTCGAAACGATATGCATCACATGGCTGTATCGTTCAATGGCCATTTGATCGGTAACGCGCACGCTGCCGGTTTTGCTGACGCGCCCCACATCGTTACGCCCTAAATCAATCAGCATTAGATGCTCTGCACGCTCTTTTGGATCTGAAAGTAGCTCTTCTTCCAGCGCCTGATCTTCGGCCAGCGTTGCGCCCCGGCGACGCGTACCGGCGATGGGGCGCACGGTCACTTCACCGCCTTCCAGCCGCGCTAAAATTTCAGGAGAGGAACCGACCACCTGAAAATCACCAAAATCTAAGAAGAACAGATAAGGCGAGGGGTTTGTGCAACGCAACGCACGGTAAAGATCCAGCGGCTGCCCGTGATAGTCGGCACTCATGCGCCGGGAGGGCACCACCTGCATACAGTCGCCATCAATGATGTACTGCCGAATCCGCTCAACAATCTGCTCATAATCACTGCGACTGATGCTGCTGCCGAAATCTTCTTCCACCACTTCCCTTGAGGGCGCGGCCGGCGGATAACTCAGCGCTTGGGCCCGCAGCTTTGCCGCTAATTCATCCAGCCGGGCCTGCCCGTGAACCAGTGCCTGTGGCTGGGTTGGATCCACATTAACGATTAAATACAGCCGCCCGGAGAGGTTATCGAAAACCAGTACCTCTTCTGATTCCATCAGCAGAATATCAGGGGTATCCAGCGGATCCGGGTTGGGGCAATCGGCCAACCGCGGCTCAATATAGCGAATGGTGTCGTAACCGAAATACCCGACCAGCCCACCTAAAAATCGGGGGAGCGCCGGCATATCCGTTACCGGCGCCGCTTGAACTGCCTTATGCTGTTGCTCTACCCATGCCAGCGGATCCTCTACCGTTTCACTGGCAATTTGTTTACCGCCTTCCCAGGTATCAATGCGCAGGCCATGCACTCGATAGTGCCGTCGGCAAGGCAGGCCGATAATCGAATACCGCCCCCACTGCTCACCACCCTGAACCGACTCAAACAAATAGCTGCCCGCGCCGCCGGATAGCTTTAAATAGGTGGAAAGCGGTGTATCGAGATCGGCCAGCAGTTCGCGTACCAGCGGAATGCGGTTAAATCCAGCGGCCTGATGCTGTGTCATTTGCTCGGGTGTCATGCCGCAAAGATCCCGTCTATCTGATCGGCCAACTCGTCTACGCGCAGCGTTAATCGCTGTGGGTGGCCTGCAAAAGCGGATGCTTCCCCCGGATAGCCATACGGCACACGAACCAGTAAGGCGCCGGCGGCGTCGGCGGCACCTCGGTCGGCCAGAGAATCGCCCACATATACGCAGCGCTCAATGGCCACATTTAAGGACTTTGCAGCATGCAGCAGGGGCGCAGGGTCAGGCTTTCTTACCGGCAATGTGTCACCACTGACCACCACCGGAAAAAACGCCGCCAACCCCATTGCCTCGAGCAATGGCTGAGTAAAGCGCCCGGGCTTGTTGGTGACAACACCTAGTGGCAGACCGATTGCCTGTAACCGCTTCAAGCCGGCATGCACACCGGGGTACAAAACACTTTTGTCTACCAAACAGTCGGTGTAATGCACAAAAAACTGCTCCAGCGCGTCTTGCGTTTCTGCAGGTTCTGATTCGATATGGCGCTGCCCGGCCAATGCCCGCGCCACGAGCTTGCGCGCCCCGTTACCAATCCACTCGCGCACGCGCTCTTCAGTCATCGGGCTGCGCTGCCGATCAGCAAGCATACGATTCACGGCGGTGGTTAAATCAGGCGCGCTATCGACCAGCGTGCCATCCAAGTCAAATAACACGGCAGCAACGCTATGCATTGTTAAACCGTATTCGCTGCGGCCGCACGCATTTGCGCGATTACCGCTGCATAGTCGGGCTGCCCGAAAATTGCAGAGCCTGCCACGATGGTATCTGCCCCCGCTGCAACCACCTGATCAATATTACCCGGCCCCACACCGCCATCTACCTCCAGGCGAATCGGGCGGCCTGACGCATCGATAATCGCTCTTGCCTCACGCAACTTATCGAGCGCAGAGGGCAAAAATTGCTGCCCGCCAAAACCGGGGTTCACCGACATGATTAAAATCAAATCGACTTTATCGATGACGTAGCGCAGACAATCCAGCGAACTGGCCGGGTTAAAGACCAGACCGCTTTGGCAGCCCTGATCACGAATCAGCTGCAGGCTGCGATCGATGTGGTCACTGGCCTCTGGATGGAAACTAATTAACGAGGCGCCCGCCTTTGCAAAATCAGGAATAATTCGGTCGACCGGGCGCACCATTAAATGCACATCAATCGGCGCGGTAATGCCGTAGTTACGCAACGCCGAGCAGATCACCGGGCCAAAGCTCAGGTTGGGCACATAATGATTATCCATCACATCAAAATGCACCCAGTCGGCACCGGCATTGAGCACTTGTTCCACCTCGGCGCCGAGCCGGGCGAAATCAGCCGCTAGAATCGAAGGGGCAATGATCAAATTTTGCATACGTAAAGTTTACCAGAAGCTAATGCGCTGCGGTGGCGCCAAGACTGGCCAATAGCGCCACACGAACCTTTGAGAAATCGCCCGGGCCTTGCAAGCGCGCCAGCTGAATTGCGCCTTGTGCGGCGGCCATGACTAACTGTGCCATCGCCTCGGGCTCTGCACTAAAAGTCAACTCACCACTGGCACGACCGGTTTGTAATGTATCGATAAGCCAGTCGCGCAGCTCA
>JAGXLT010000011.1 GCA_018334525.1 Gammaproteobacteria bacterium | reverse complement strand
GGGAGGACAATCCTGAAAGGCTGGCCTGATTTACGCGTGATTTACCTTACAGGGTCGGTTCAAAAACCCGCACAGTCACATAATCACCATTTTGAATTTCCCAATGAGCAAATGTGCCGCCCACATCGCCATTTTCATCAAAATTCACACTGCCTGAGGCACCCTCGTAGTTAATCGGAGTGCCGGCCTCAAGCAATGCCACAGCCTCGGCAAATTGGCCCGGGCCAACCACCTCTCCGGCAGAGTCATTAATGGCGCGCAGATGATCACGAATGGCAACCGGATCATTACTGCCAGCCGCTACCGCTGCCAGTGCAATGGAGTAAACCGCATCGTACGCCGTATCGATGTATGGCACCGGTGGCACTTCACCGTAAGCAGCCTCATAGGCGGTCTGGAAATGGGCCGCAGCGTCGGTATCGTCACGGGCCTGTGCGGCAGTACCGAAACTACCATTAAGAAACTCAGCCCCAAGGTTTTCAACGATCTGGGGCGATTTCATGCCATCAGTAAAGAGGAAGTTGGTAAAAAATCCGCCTTCAAGTGCCTGGCGGATGATGGTTTGGCCGTTTTCCGGATAACCAATCAGCAATAGCGGGGCACTGCCATCGCTAACCTGATTGAGTTCACCACGGTATGAGGCCTGCCCCGGCTCATAGCCACTGCGCCCGACCACTGAGCCACCAGCAGAGTTAAAGGCGTCTTCAAACGCATTCGCTAAGCCTTCTCCATAGTCGTTATTGATATACAGCACCGAAACCGCATCAACGCCTTTTTCAATAGCAACGGCCGCTAGTGCGACACCCTGATAGGCATCAGAGGGCGTAGTCCGAAATAAAAAGTCGTTATCCGCCAGATCCGTCATGACTGGTGAGGTTGAGGCGTTAGAGATCTGCGGCACCCCTTCTACAGAGGTCACACTGCTTGCTACCGGAATCGTAACGCCACTGGATAACGCGCCCACGATGGCCGAGACGTTATGCACAGACACCAGTCGCTGCGCGGCATCAACACCTGACTGCGGTTCAGTTTGTGTATCGGCAACCTGCAGCTCAACCGGGTTACCAAAGACGCCGCCGGCGGCATTGATTTCATCGAGGGCCAGTTGCGCGCCATTACGAGAGCTCTCACCATAGGCCTGCAAGTCACCGGTCATGGGCATCAGCGCACCCACGCGCAGAGAATCCGCCTGCGCAGCACCGGCCAACATCATGATTGATAAGGCGCCCGCCGCGCCTAACTGTGTTGTCTTATTCGTCATATTTTCTTCTCCGCTCGATTAAAACTACTCGGCTTCAAGAATACTTGGCTTAAGTGCAGCTGACAAAGCCTCCTCCGCTGCCATCCACTCGGTTTCAGCCGCTTGCCGATCGGCGCGTAAGTCATCCGCCTGCGCTAGCAATTGATCAAGTTCCTGCTTTGCCGACGCCTCATAGAGCGCGTTATCCGCCAGACGATGATCTAGCGTATTAATCGCCTCATCCAGCGCTTCCATGCGCGCTACTGCTGAATCCACGCGGCGTTGCAGTGGGCGCAACAGGGCTTCTGAGTTTTTCTTTGTCTTTGGTGTGCCAGCCAATTTGCCGGATTTGGCGGATTGACGCTCAGCGGGTCGTGCCAGCCACTGCCGATAGGCTTGCAGATCGCCATCAAACCGCTCAACCTGCCCACCGCTGATCAGCCAATAATCGGCAACGGTGGTCTCTAATAAATACCGGTCATGAGATACCACCACTACCGCGCCTTCAAACTGTTGCAGTGCCAAATTCAGCGCATGCCGCATTTCAAGATCTAAGTGGTTGCTTGGCTCATCGAGCAAAAGCAAATTGGGTGCCTGCCACACCAGCATCGCCAGCACTAATCGGGCTTTCTCACCCCCTGAGAAATCAGCCACAGGGCCGACGGCCTGATCACCATGAAAACCAAAGCCCCCTAAAAAATCCCGCAATTGCTGGGGCTCAGCCCGACGCCCGAGGCGTTCTAAATGCAACATCGGGCTTGCCTGGGCATCCAGTTGCTCAAGCTGATGCTGCGCAAAATATCCCACAGCAAGCCTCGCGGCGCGCTGAATCGTTCCAGTCAGTGGCTCAAGCGTACCGGCTAAACCGCGCACCAATGTCGATTTACCGGCGCCATTCGGACCCAGCAAGCCAATGCGATCGCCCGGTGACAGGGTTTGTCGAATACCGCTTAAAATTGGCGTATCACCATGCCCCAGGCTCACATCATCCAAAGCAAGCAGAGGATTGCCCGCCTTAGGCGGTGCCGGAAAAGCAAAGGAAAAGGGCGAGTCGACATGCGCCGGGGCAACTTGCTCCATTCGCTCAAGGGCTTTGATTCGGCTTTGGGCCGCGCGCGCTTTGGTGGCCTTGGCACGAAAGCGGTTAATAAACGCCTCCATATGAGCGGTTTCCCGCTGCTGGCGCTCGTACAAGGCCTGCTGCTGGGCGAGCCGCTCCGCCCGCTGCCGCTCAAAGGCGCTATACGCCCCGCTATAGCTGGTCAGCTTGCGGTGTTCCAGGTGAACAATGCCGGTGACAACGGCATCCAGAAAATCCCGATCATGCGCAATCATAATCAGCGTACCCGAATAACTTTTAAGCCATTGCTCAAGCCAAAGGACCGCCTCTAAATCAAGGTGATTGGTGGGCTCATCGAGCAACAGCAGATCAGACGGACACATCAGTGCCCGGGCAAGATTTAATCGCACACGCCAGCCGCCTGAAAATGAGGCCACCGGCTGAGACTGTACCTCGGCAGCAAACCCCAGCCCGTGCATCAATGCGCTGGCTCGCGCGCGGGCATCGTACCCGCCGGCCGCTTCAAGGTTGGCGAAGGCATAACCGATGCGCTCCCCATCTTCACTCTGCTCTGCCGCCGCCACTTCGGCTTCTGCCTGCCGCAGCTGCGTATCGCCATCCAACACATGCTCAATGGCCGGAATGGGTAACCCTGGCGTTTCCTGAGCCAAATGCGCGATTGTCCAGTGCGTGGGTAACGATAACTCGCCGGCATCCACCGTAAGTTCGCCACGCAGCAATGCAAATAATGTGCTTTTGCCCGCGCCGTTAGCGCCAATCAACCCAATACGACTACCCGCATGAACTGTCAGACTACTCTGCCCGATTAGCGGCTCTGAGCCACGACGAAGCGTAATATCACGTAGCTGTATCACCCGGGCAGCCCCCCGCAATTCCAGCATTGTGCAAACTGGCCCTCAATGCGCTCACCACAACGCTCGCAGGTCCAATCTTCCGGCGCTGGTATGCTGGGCGCTAACACTTCAGCAACCAACTGTTTAGCAATCGCCACATCACCTGCATCAACCCATATCTCAGGCCATGCCTCCAGCGGCGGTATCTCTCCCGCGCCGCCCATTAAATGACGATTGCGCACCAAACAGTGAATACCACGCGCTTCGAGCACCGCGGCAATGTGACCGGCAATCAAAGGATCGGCAACCGTGTGAATATGCTGCAATTGGCTGGGTGTTTTTTCCATGGCGAGAGGCTAACATAGCCGCCCATGGATAAACTCGAGCATTTCATTAACCAACACGCCAGCGACGCAACACCCTAAACCCGAGCAACAAGACTAAAACAGCGGCGTAAATTAACGGCTCAGTCCACCGGTTTGCCCTGATCAGCATAAAAAAGTGCACTACTCCCAGCACTGCCGCCGGATAAATCAGCCAGTGCAGCCGCTGCCAACGCTTGCCTAAGCGCCGTATCCAACCTTTGGTGGAGGTGATAGCCAGTGGCATTAGCAATAAAAACGCGCTGGTGCCGATCAGGATATAAGGCCGGGCAATAATGTCTTCAACAATCGAGCTCAGCACAGCGCGATGTTCAAAAACAATAAAAATTAAAAAGTGCGCCGCAGCATACGCGAATGCCCACAAACCGATTTGACGGCGCAATCGCACCAGCCAGTTAGCACCCGTTATGTGCCGCAGCGGCGTAATCGCTAGGGTCACAAGCAGCAGACGCAACCCCCAGCTACCGGTGCCATGCAGTAACGCTTCCACCGGGTTAGCACCAAGCCCACCCGTCAATAAACGCTCCGAAAGCAGCGCGGCAGGCACAGCGCATAAAATAAATACGCCAACCCGCAGCATAGGCAGCCAGGTCAGCATCGGTATTTAATACTGCGCGCGCAGATCCATACCGGCATACAAAGGAGCAACCTCCTCTGCATAACCGTTAAACATCAGCGTATCGCGTTTAAACAGCTCACCAATCCGCCGCTCTTCGGCCTGGCTCCAGCGGGGGTGATTAACCTCGGGGTTTACGTTGGCGTAAAAGCCGTATTCACTGGGCGCCAACTGCGCCCAGGTGGTTTCCGGCTGGGTTTCCTGAAAATGAATTCGCACAATCGATTTCACGCTCTTAAACCCGTATTTCCACGGCACAACTAACCGAATGGGCGCGCCATTTTGGGATGGCATTTCTTTGCCATATAGCCCCGTGGCTAAAAAACTCAGTGGATGCACAGCTTCGTCAATTCGCAGCCCTTCACGATACGGCCAGTCAATGCTGGCAAGAAACGAAAAGCCACGCGAGGCCTGCGCCGGCATCACCTTAGGGTCATACAGCGTATCGAAGCGAACATACTTTGCTTTTGAGGTAGGCGCTGCGCGCTGAATAACCGATGCCAAAGACACACCCGCCCACGGAATCACCATTGACCAGGCCTCAACACACCGCAGTCGATAAATGCGCTCCTCAAGGGTCAGGCCACTCAAGAAATCATCAATCGCAAATTCCCCGGTATTTTCTGCCTCACCACTAACCGTGATGGTCCATGGACGATGTTCCAAACGCCCCGGTGCCAGGCTTGCCGGATCTTCTTTGCCCGTCCCGAACTCATAAAAATTATTGTACGTCGTGATCTCTTCATAACCGGTGAGCGTTTCATCGGTGCTGAACGGGCTATCGGCGAGCCCATCGAGTGACTCCAGCGCCTCCATGGGTTTGGCCGTCACAAACTCAGGCGCCAGGATTGTGCCCGCTGCCGCTAATGCAGAGGTTTTTAAAAACCGGCGTCGATCCCGATAAATGGATTCCGGCGTAATCTCAGAGGGTAAAACATCGCTGGGGCGTCTTTTTTTAATCAACATAGAACACCTTGCCTATGGGTTAACCCAACGCACGTCGGGCATTACGAAACAATCGCAGCCAGGGCGCATCTTCGCCCCAGGGGGCAGGACACCAGGAGTGCTGCACCGCGCGAAATACGCGCTCGGGGTGCGGCATCATAATAGTGACCCGGCCATCTGTATTACATAGACCCGTGATTCCATCAATCGATCCATTTGGATTTTGCGGATAGCGGGTCGCCGGTTGATTCTGACCATCAATATAGCGCAACCCGATCAGACTATCCGCCTGTGCCTGTGCTCGCACCTGAGCATCCGCAAACACCGCACGGCCTTCGCCATGCGCAACCACCACCGGCAGTCGGGAACCGGCCATATCGCCGAATAAAACAGATCGTGATGGCAGCACCTCGACCATACTCAGGCGCGCCTCATACTGACGCGACTGATTGGCCGCAAACACCGGCCAATGCTCGGTGCCCGGAATAATCTCAGCCAGTGCGGAGAACATCTGGCAGCCATTGCACACGCCCAGTGCCAGCGTATCTTTACGAGCAAAAAACTCGCTGAACGCGTCACGCAACTGCGCGTTAAATAAAATGCTGCGCGCCCAGCCCTTGCCCGCGCCCAACACATCACCATAAGAAAACCCGCCACAGGCCACCAGCGCCTGCATATCGGATAACTGCTGACGCTCTGCCAGCAAATCGCTCATATGCACATCGACCGCCGCAAAGCCCGCCCGCTCAAAGGCCGCGGCCATCTCAATATGACTATTTACGCCCTGCTCACGGAGCACGGCTACTTTTGGCTTTGCACCGGTGCCAATAAACGGCGCGGCCACATCGTCTGCCGGATCAAACGATAACTCGGCACGCAACCCGGGATCCTGATAATCAAGCGCCGTCTCAAACGCTGATTCAGCACAATCAGGGTCATCACGCAGCGCCTGCATTCGATAGCTGGTTTGCTGCCAGGCACGCTCTAAATCAACCAATGCCTCATCCAGTACCGTTTCACCCTGATAATGCAGCGATAAACGCGATGCTTCCTGCACTTCGCCCAGCGGCAGTAGCGCCTGCCCTATCCCCGCGGCGGCAAATGCAGCATGAACCGCTGCCCAATCATCCATTTTTATCTGGGCCACCCAGCCAAGCTCTTCAGCAAAGGCGGCGGACAAGGGGTCATCGCCAAGCGCATCCAGCTCAGCGGTTATGCCCAATCGCCCGGCAAATGCCATTTCCGCCAGGGTGACCAGCACGCCACCATCACTGCGATCATGCAATGCCAGTATCTGCCCGGCAGCCAGGCAGTCCTGCAGGATGTTAAACGCAGCAGCAAAAGTCTCTGGCGATTCCAAATCAGGCGTGTCTCCGCCCATCAGCTGATAGACCTGATGTAAGGCTGAGCCACCCAAACGTGCGCCCTGCCCGGGCCGAATCAGCACCAGCTGGCTATTTGGCATGGCCTGCAGTTGCGGGGTCACGGCCCGGCGCACATCGCTAACCGGCGCAAACGCCGAAACCACCAATGTCACTGGCGATGTGACCGCTTTATTAACGCCGTCTTCTGACCATACGGTCTTCATCGACAGAGAATCTTTGCCCACCGGAATGGCAATGCCCAAACGCGGACAAAGCTCACGCCCTACCGCTTCGACTGTGTCATATAAATCCGCATCTTCACCGGGGTGGCCACAGGCCGCCATCCAATTGGCGGATAAATTAACTGCGCTCAACCGGCCCACCGGCGCACCCGCCAGGTTGGACAATGATTCTGCCACTGCCATACGGCCGGAGGCAGGCGCATCGAGTAGCGCAAGCGGGCTGCGCTCTCCCATAGCCATGGCCTCACCCCGATAGCCCTGATAATCGCCAAGGGTCATTCCGTAATCCGCAACAGGCAGCTGCCAGGGGCCCACTAATTGATCACGGGCCGTTAACCCAGTCACGGTTCGATCGGCAATCGTGATTAAAAAGGTTTTTGCCGCCACGCTGGGCAGTTGCAGCACGCGGTAAGCCGCGGCTTTTACGCTGATTTCTGCCAGCGATGGCGTATCAGCCTGATGGGCGATACGAGTCACATCACGGCGCATTTTTGGGGGCTTACCCAGTAGCAGAGCCATCGGAATATCAACGGGAGAATCTCCCAACTCCGCGTCAGAAACGGCTAAATGTCGTGACTCGGTGGCCTGCCCCACAACTGCGAATGGCGCGCGTTCGCGCTCGCAAATTTCTTTGAATTCGGCTAAGCGCGAAGCATCCAGCGCGATCACGTAACGCTCTTGTGCCTCGTTACACCAAATCTCCAGTGGCGATAGCCCCGCTTCATCAACCGGAATAGCGCGCAGCTCAATCTGCCCGCCGCGCCCCGAATCATCCAATAACTCCGGCAACGCGTTTGATAAGCCGCCGGCACCGACATCGTGAATCGCAATAATGGGGTTTTCAGCACCGGCACGCCAACAGCGATCAATCACCTCCTGGCAACGTCTTTCCATTTCCGGGTTACTGCGCTGCACCGAGGCAAAATCCAGCCCCTCATCACTTTGCCCGCTGGCTACAGACGAAGCAGCACTTCCGCCAAGGCCAATGAGTAACGCCGGCCCGCCCAGTACCACAAGGGGCGAGCCCGCTGGCGCAGTGCCTTTTTCTACCTGATCCGGTTTGATGGCACCCATGCCACCGGCAATCATCACCGGCTTATGGTAGCCACGCATCTCCGCACCATTCGCGCCTTTTACGGACTGCTCGAAGGTACGAAAATAACCACAAAGCTGCGGGCGACCAAACTCGTTACCATAGCGAGCCGCACCAATCGGCCCATCAAGCATAATCTCAAGGGCAGAGGCCATACGGCCCGGTTTGCCATAGTCATCCTCCCAGGGCTGCTCTGCCCCGGGTATTCGCAAATTAGACACCGAAAAACCGGCTAAACCCGCTTTGGTTCGCGCACCACGCCCGGTGGCAGCCTCATCGCGAATCTCACCCCCCACCCCGGTCGCAGCCCCGGAAAACGGCGCGATTGCCGTTGGGTGATTATGGGTTTCCACCTTCATCACCAAATGCGCCGGCTCGTTAAGGTGATGGTAAAAATAATCATCACCCGGGCCATAGCGCTGCACGGCTGCCGACTCAATCACCGCCGCATTATCGTGGTAGGCCGATAACACGCCCTCGGGCCGCATCGCATGGGTATGCCGAATCATGGCAAAAAGTGAGGTGGGCATCGGCTTGCCATCAATCACCCAATCCGCATTAAAAATCTTATGCCGACAATGCTCGGAATTGGCCTGCGCAAACATCATCAATTCAACGTCGGTCGGATCACGCCCCAGCTCAAGATAATGAGTCAGTAAATAATCAATTTCATCCGCTGAGAGCGCCAGACCAAGTGCGTTATCGGCATCCAATAGCGCTTGTCGCCCCTGCTGGGCAAGGGCAATACGCGCCAACGGTGTGGTCGGGCGATGGGCAAATAATTCCTGCGTATCAACCCATTCAGTGACCACGGATTCTGTCATACGGTCATGCACCGCGGGCCGCAGTTGCTGTAGCTCAGCGGCATCCAGCGGCACCCCGTTTTTCGCAGTGGCCGTAAGCCGAGTACCGCATTCAATGCGCTGCACCATGGCTAAGCCACAGCGGGTGGCAATCTCGGTTGCACGACTTGACCAGGCCGATACGGTGCCGATGCGCGGAATGATGTACAGGGCGGCGTCTTGTGCCTGACCCGGCTGCAGCGTTTGCGCCTCAAGCAGGGCCTGCAGCCGTTGCAGGTCAGATGCGGATAACTCCCCGTCGGCGTTAATCAGATAAAACGGCTGAGCGAAAAGCGTATCGAGCTGAGGCAGCCGCTCATGGGCAGCGCGCAACTGGCGCACGTCCACAACCGGTGTGGCAGAAGCAGCAGCAATCAAAATCAGCATAGAATCGCCCCTCAGGGCCGTAGTTGTTCAGCAAGCACACCCAGAATCTGGCGAGCAACCGGCTCCGGTGGCGCTGAGCCGTCTTCATTCTCTACAACCACCTGCGATCCCACACCCCGCTCGCCGATAGGGCGATCGGTAACACGAAGAATAAACCTTTCCACGCCATCCTCTGACCCGGCGTAACGGATAAGATGCGTGGCCGCATCGGCATCTGATTCAACGATTGCGAACCCACTGCGAATCATGGCCCGGCCCACAATCGCCCAACCGGCATCCGGCGGTACGCCCAGGCTGAGCCCCTGACTGACATCGACCGGCCCTGCGCTGCCTGCACTATCGGATGGCTCAGCCCGACTTCGATCACGATCCCCTAATAGATTGGGCGGTGTGAGCAACGCCTGCACGGCCTGCTGCTCGGGTGATAGGTCACGCCCGCCGCCACAAGCGGTCAGTAAACCCGCTACAACAAGTAAAACAACACTCAGGCCTGCGCTTTTCACAATACCCCCGCCAGCATCAATGCCTGACGCACCGTTTCATGATGCTGTGGGGCCAGCGGTGTCATTGGCAGGCGCATGCCCGGGCCAATTAAGCCCATTTCCTGTAATGCCCACTTCACCGGAATCGGGTTGGTCTCGACAAATAAGGATTTATGCAGCGCAGCCAAGCGTGCATCAAGCCGTTCTGCTTCTTCTCGCTCACCTGCCAGTGCAGCCTGACACATCCGATGCATCAAATCAGGCGCCACATTGGCTGTGACTGAAATACAACCCTTCGCGCCTGCTAAAAGCAGCGCCAGATTGCGCGGATCTTCACCGCAGTACAGATCGAGGCGATCGCCACATTGCGCGATCAGCGTTTCGGCACGATCCACATCACCGGATGCTTCTTTAATGCCGATAATATTGGGGATATCGGCCAACCGATCAACCGTATCCGGCAATAAATCACACGCGGTGCGCCCCGGCACGTTGTACAGAATCTGTGGTAGCGGCACCGCTTCGGCAACATGCCGAAAGTGCTGATACAAACCTTCCTGGGTTGGCTTATTGTAGTAGGGCGTAACCAGCAAAGCGGCAACACATCCCGCCTCCATCGCGCAGCGAGTGAGCTTTTCTGCCTCCCACGTGGAGTTTGCGCCGGTGCCTCCGATAATCGGGATTCGGTCAGCCGCCATCTCGACGACCTGACGCATAACATCACAATGCTCGTCATAATCGAGCGTTGCCGATTCGCCTGTGGTGCCGACGGCTACAATGGCATCGGTTCCATTTTTGACATGCAACTCCACCAGACGGGCTAAACCCGCCTCGTCAATTGCCCCGTTTTCATGCATTGGTGTGGCCATTGCCACCATGCTGCCCTGGAACATTTGCTTTAATCCCCACGCGCCGTTAATGGCGCGATGTTAGCCCTGCATACTCGGAGTGACAAGCGGCAACTCCTTTCCAACATGGTACACTTCGGCGCACACTGACGGGCAGAACCATGCAAAAGAACTTTCTTGTTATTTCCGCGCTCGGTGAAGATCGCCCGGGCATTGTTAACGAGCTATCCAAACTGATTGCCGAAACTGGCTGCAGTATTGAGGATAGCCGCATGACCGTGCTGGGGGGTGACTTTGCCGTAATCCTCCTGGTTGAAGGGCGTTGGAACGAGCTGGCCAAGCTTGAGGCGGGGTTCCCTGCTGCTGCCCGCCGGCTCAACCTGAATATTCATGCCAAGCGCACTGCCCCACTACAAAGAGAATCCAACCTCCTGCCCTATACGGTAGAATCTTCTTCC
>JAGXLT010000010.1 GCA_018334525.1 Gammaproteobacteria bacterium | reverse complement strand
GGAAAGAAGGAGAACAATCCGACCGAATTGCCGTCGTTTTTGATGCGCCGGGCCGAACCTTCCGCGATGACCTTTACGCCGAATACAAAGCCAATCGCCCGCCGATGCCCAGCGATCTTGCTCAGCAGCGCAAGCCACTAAAACAGCTTGTGGAAGCATTGGGCTTTCCACTGATTGAAATCACCGGTGTAGAAGCAGACGACGTTATTGGTACGTTGGCTGTCCAGGCTACTCAGATTGATATGCCGGTCATTATTTCAACGGGTGATAAAGACATGGCCCAGCTGGTCGGGCCCTCCGTGACCTTGCTGAACACCATGTCTAATACGCGCCTTGATCGTGAGGGTGTAATCAATAAATTCGGCGTGCCGCCGGAGCGGATCATTGACTACCTCGCTTTGGTTGGAGATACCTCTGACAATATTCCCGGTGTGCCAAAGGTCGGCCCAAAAACCGCTGCCAAGTGGCTGAATGAATACGATTCACTGGATGGCATCAAGCAGAACGCTGACGCCATTGGCGGGAAAGTGGGCGAAAACCTTCGTGCGCACCTCGATGAACTCGACCTTTCGCGTGAGCTCGCCACTATCCACTGTTCGCTCGATCTGCCGCTGAGGCCGGATGAGCTGATTTTGCAGAACCAAGACACCCACATACTGACCGACCTCTACCAGCACCTCGGTTTCAACAGCTGGCTGCGCGAGCTGCGTCGCAATGAAGGGGACAACCCGGGGCATAACGCAGACACCCACAGTTCTGAAGCCAACATACCAGCCGCAGAACGCGGCACCTACACATGCATTCAAACAGAGGCCGAGCTGGAAGAGTGGATTGGGCGGCTCGAGACCGCGGAATACTTTTCTTTCGATCTCGAGACAGACAGCTTGAATTATATGAATGCAAAAATTGTGGGTGTCTCGTTTGCAGTCACCCCCGGTGAAGCCGCCTATCTTCCCCTTGCACATTGCGGCCCGGACCTACCTGAGCAACTTGACCGGGAAACAACGCTTGAGCGGCTAAAGCCATTGCTTGAAGATCCTGATAAGAAAAAGCTGGGGCAAAACTTAAAATATGACATGAGTGTCCTGGCTAACCACAACATCGATCTTCGTGGTGTGGCCCACGATACGATGCTCGCCTCTTACTGCTTGGATTCAACAGCAAGTCGGCACGATATGAACTCGCTGGCGAATAAGTATCTGGATTATCAGCCGATTAGTTACGAAGACGTGGCCGGTAAGGGGGCAAAACAAATCACCTTTGATCAGGTTGCTCTGTCTGAAGCGGTTGAGTATGCCGCAGAAGACGCGGATGTCACTTTACGGCTGCATGAGCACCTGTGGCCTCGGCTGCAGTCCGAGCCGAAACCCTGCAAGGTCTATCAAGAAATAGAGATCCCGTTGCTACCGGTGCTGTCACGCATAGAGCGAACAGGCGTTCGCGTAGATCCGGAGTTATTGGGTGTCCAAAGTCGAGAGCTGGCAGAAAAAATGCAGGAGATCGAGCAAGCAGCTCATGATATGGCCGATGGGCCATTCAACCTCAGTTCTCCTAAGCAAATTCAGGAAATCCTTTATGAGCGACAGGGTTTGCCGGTGCTATCCAAGACACCCAAGGGAGCCCCTTCTACAGCCGAATCCGTACTAGAAGAACTGGCTGCGCAGGGACATGATCTGCCGCGGCTTATCCTGGATTATCGGAGCGTCTCAAAGCTGCGCTCTACCTATACCGAGAAGCTGCCTACGCTGATTAATCCGAAAACAGGGCGAGTGCATACTTCCTATCATCAAGCAGTGGCCGCAACGGGGCGTTTATCGTCCTCAGATCCAAATCTTCAGAATATTCCGATAAGAAGCGCTGAGGGTCGACGTATCAGGCGCGCGTTTATCCCGAACGATGGGTGTCTGCTATTAGCTGCTGACTACTCGCAGGTCGAGCTTCGCATCATGGCGCATCTCTCTGGTGATGAAAGTCTCAAGAACGCTTTTGCGAAAAACCAAGACATCCACGCCGCCACGGCTGCAGAAGTTTTTGGCGGCACACCCGATGCCATCACCGCAGATCAGCGTCGCGCGGCCAAGGCGATTAATTTCGGGCTGATTTACGGGATGTCGGCCTGGGGACTGGCGCGACAGCTCGGTATTGAGCGTGGTGAGGCCCAGGCGTATGTCGATCGGTATTTTGAACGTTACCCCGGCGTTAAAGATTTTATGGAGAAAACACGGAAATTAGCCCATGAACAAGGGTTTGTAGAGACAGTTTACGGTCGACGCCTTTATCTTCCCGAGATTCACAGCCGAAATAACCAGCGCCGACAATACGCAGAGCGGACAGCCATCAACGCGCCAATGCAGGGGACTGCGGCCGATATCATTAAACGAGCGATGATCGCGGTTGATGAGTGGATTCGTACCGAATCGCCGGAGACTCGGATGGTCATGCAGGTTCACGATGAGCTGGTTCTTGAAATCCAAGACACCCACGCCTCTGCAGTCTCCGAACGTATCCAGGCATTCATGGTAGATGCCGCAACCCTCGATGTGCCGCTAGAGGTTGAGGTGGGCATGGGAGAGAACTGGGATGCTGCGCATTAAGCATCCGATCAGCAGCATTGATTGAAATTGTTCAAAAAGGGATGAACTCTTCTATTTTTAATGTTGTCATAGTAGTTGCGCCAATGCCCGGCGCGGCCCGCTATTCCCTCCCTTTCTAGCGGGCCAATGATTCGGCCCTGCCCCCAAGGCCGAATCGTGCTCCCTGGGCGGCCGACCCCAAGGCTGCCCAGGGTTTTTTTATTTTATTCCAACCAAAAATCCAGTTGCTTGCGCGCTGCGTCAACACCATCGTCTTTCGCGGCGGAAAAGAGCTGAATCGACGCCTTATTACAAATTTTACTCACCGCAGGCCGAACCTGTTGCAGCACGTTGCCTGCAGGCCCGCGCCGCAGCTTGTCTGCTTTGCTGAGCAAAACATGGACACCCAAATCTGCTGCCGCGCACCACTCCAGCATCTGTTGATCGAGAGGCCCGAGCGGGTGCCGGACATCCATAATTAAAATCAGTCCCTGCAAAGACTGACGCGACTCCAGGTATTGCGGCAGCACCTTTTGCCAATGCGCGCGTAAACTCGCCGGCGCTTTGGCGTATCCATAACCCGGCAAATCGATAAGGCGTCTATCCGAGACACCCACACCTTCACCCACCTCATCCGAGACACCCACACTTCCCGGCAAAGGAAAAACGTTGATCTGCTGCGTGCGGCCGGGCGTTTTGCTGACGCGGGCCAGGGCGCGCTGGCCAGTGATGCGGTTGAGTGCGCTGGACTTGCCGGCGTTGGAGCGACCGGCAAACGCAACCTCGCGCCCGGTGTCCGGCGGAAGCTGCTCAAGCTCGGCGGCAGACAGCAAAAACTGGGCCTGGCGATAGTCGATGGACAAAGTGTTATCCTCTAGAAGTTCGTTAAGTCGATTGACCCCTGCCGGGCCCATTGGTATAAATTCCAGCGATTGTACTCGAGAGTAAAGACCATCATGACCTTCAAGCCGCTGATTGCGCTCATCACCCTTCTGTTAACCGCAGGCCCCGTGGCTGCGCAGCTGGAAAACGCAGACCCCACGCGCGGGGAACAAGCTGCCGCTGCCTGTATTGCCTGTCATGGCCCTGTCGGGAATAGCATGGTTGACGAATGGCCCAACCTTGCCGGGCAGCATGCCGACTACATCTACGATCAGCTTACCTTTTATAAAAGCGGCGAGCGCAATAACGCCATCATGCTGGGCCAGGCCGCTAATTTAGATGAGCAAACGATGGCTGATCTGGCAGTCTACTACGCGGGCTTAGAGCCGGAAGTGGGCGAAGCGAATGAAGAACTGGTGGATTTGGGCCGCAACATCTACATGGGCGGTATTACTGAGCGCGGCGTCCCGGCTTGCGTTGCATGTCACGGACCGGGCGGCTCAGGCATTCCGGGCAGCGGCTATCCGCGTTTGAGTGGTCAGAAAGTGACCTACACGATGGATCAACTCATGCTCTATCGCAGTGGTGAGCGTGCAGGCTACGGCCAGGCTTCAGTGATGACGGAAATTGCCGCAGAGCTTTCTGATGAAGAGATCCAAGCGCTGTCAAGTTACATTCGAGGCCTTTATCCGCGGGATCTGGCCGGCGCCGAATAAATAATCGCCGCTACGAAGCGGGGGTTGATATAGGCCAAGAATTTTTCGGGTTTGCTGTGGTCAACTATGGTGAATTCAGTAAACGAGTAACCTAACCGGCCGGCACTCATGGTTCAGACTGCAGCTTCGATCACAGCCAAAGCACGGGGCCGTCGTAAAAAACGGCTCAGCGCGATTTGGTTGCAGTTCCTTGGCTCGATGAACCTAGCGATCAGCCTGCTGGTCGTGGTCGCTATCGCATCGGTAATCGGCACAGTGCTGCCGCAAAACCAGCCCTACATTGACTATTTGGTTCAATTCGGGCCGTTTTGGTTTGAAGTTTTCCGCCTGCTGAACCTTTATGATGTCTACTCAGCGGCATGGTTTCTTTTTATTCTTGGTTTTCTGATTCTCTCCACCGGCGTGTGCGTATCGCGACATATGCCGGCAATGTGGCGCGAAGTCACGCGCTATCGCACCCATGTTCGAGAGCAGTCATTGCTGGCATTAAGTCAGCATCAACGCTGGCAGGCCGAAGCAGATACAGACACGGCGGCTGCTGTTGCGACGGGCGCTCTGCAGGGGCACGGCTATCGCATCCGCACTGAGCAGCGCGGCGACAGCCTTATTATCGGTGGGATGCAGGGGCGCTCAATGCGCTTGGGCTACATCCTGACCCATGTGGCGGTGGTGGTGATTGCGATTGGCGGCCTGGTGGACGGCAATCTGCCCTTAAAGTTAATGGAAATGCGGGGAGATGTTCGCATCGAACGAGAAAATCTGCCGCTCTCCCGCGTGCCGAGTGAAAGTTGGATCGCTCCGGAAACCGGTGCGTTTCAAGGCAGCGTTAACATCCCGGAAGGCTCCAACAGCGGCGTGGTTTTTTTGCAGCTGCGCGATGGCTATCTGGTGCAGGAGCTGCCGTTTGAGATTGTTGTGGAGCAGTTTCGCATCGAGCATTACCCCAATGGCATGCCCAGCTCGTACGAAAGTGACCTCGTGATTCATGACCCGGACTTGGCTGAGCCTATTCGGCAGACGATTTCGGTTAACCATCCGCTAACTCATCGTGGCCATACAATCTATCAGGCCAGCTTTGGCGATGGTGGAACTCGCATGGAAATTACCGGGCGACTGCTTGATGGAACGGGTGCAGAAGTGCCGATCAGCGGGCGTATTTTCGAAGATTTGAACTTAGAGCTGGGTGCGATGGAACGGACGCTTGAGCTCGATGATTTCCAGCTGTTAAATATCCAGCGAGACACACGAGCGGTCACCCGAACCGGTGCGCGCAGCGAATTTGTGAACAGCGGCCCGTCCTTTAACTACACGTTGCGGGATGAGGCCGGCCAGGCCCGCTACTACCACACCTACATGGCGCCAGTGCGTGTTGAAGACCAGTGGTACTACCTGCACGGTATGCGCATGGATGAGGGTGAGCCGTTCCGCTATTTGCATATCCCCATTGATGATCGTTCATCGATGAACTTTTTTATGGAGTTTCATCAGGCATTACATGATCGCAATCGTGTCGATGCGGCCTCACAACGCGCCGCAGATACGCTGCTGACCCAAATGGGTGTCGCGAATCCACAGCTCGTCAGCCAAGTCGCACGCACCGCTGATGAGATGATTCGTTATCTTCTGAATGGCGGATTTGGCGCGGTAGAGGCGCATCTGGAGTCACGTGTGCAGGGGGCAGCGAATGCGCCGATGTTACGTGAATTCTCGCAGGCGGTCCTGCAGCGTACCTTGTTTGAAATCTATCTTGAAATGCTGGCCGATCGTCGCGGCGTTACGCCGGCTGCCTTGCAGGTTGAAGATCCGGATCGGCGTTTTTTTGAAGACGCGATGAACGCGGTTTCCGGTGTTGCCGAGTACGGGGCGCCGCTGATTTTGCAGCTCGATCACTTTGAATATCGCCAGGCGACAGGGCTCATGATTACCCGATCGCCCGGTAAAGGCATTGTGTATACCGGCTCGGCATTGTTAATTATTGGGATTTTCCTGTTGTTTTACGTGTCACATCGTCGCGTTTGGGCCATGATTACGCCTAAGCCCGACGGCACAACGGATGTTTTAATGGGTGGCGTGAATCAGCGTCGGCCCGAGCAGTTTGAAGAAGAATTCGCATCGTTAACGCGATCGATGGATCAGCACCTTGGCTCAGTAAGCCAAAAGAGTAAGGATTAGCGTCATGGCAGTTTCTCGCGACCAAATTATCCGCGACATGCGGCAACCGTCTTACTGGCAGCGTTTGAGCTGGAAAGACTGGCTATGGGCGGCGGTGATGGTGGTCGCCACGGCGGTTACCCTGATCGTGCTGTGGGATGCGATGAACTACTACGAGGTGGTGATTACTGCGATAACCGGTGCGACCATGATGTGGATGGGCTGGTACTGGGCGGCCTCGAAGATTTACATGAGCGCGGTCTGTCTGATCAGCTTATTTGCGATTTCGCGGTATCCCGAACTTGCGGCAGCCGAAGCTGATTTTTTCCTGCGATACATCGGCTCCAGCCAGTCGGCCATTATGTGGATGAGTGCGCTGTTTCCCGCTGCCACGCTGGCCTATGGTGCCGGCCTGCTGACGGGTAATGCATTTGCCTCCAAAGTTGGTACGGCACTGACCTGGACGGGCGCGGGCGCGGGCCTGATTGGCTTGCTGGTGCGTTGGCACGAAACCCATTTGTATGAGGGCGGCATCGGTTATATTCCGGTCAGCAATCTCTACGAAGTGTTCGTTTTATTTGCCCTGATGACCGCCTTGATTTATCTGTACTACGAAGGTGTTCATCGCACGCGGACGATGGGCTTTTGGGTGCTGCTGATCATTTCGGCGTCAGTCGGCTTTTTGCTGTGGTACCACTTCGATCGCGGTGCGTATCAAATCGAACCCTTGGTGCCGGCGCTGAATAGTTATTGGATGAAAATCCATGTGCCGACAAACTTCGTCGGCTACGGCTGCTTTGCCATCGCGGCCATGCTTGGCGTAGCGTATCTGATCCGAGCTCGCGTTGCAGACGACAGCCCATGGGCCGCACGCCTGCCGACGCTCAAGCAGATTGATGATGTCAGTTACCGCGCGATCGCGCTGGGTTTTGCTTTTTTCACTGTCGCAACGGTGCTCGGTGCATTATGGGCGGCAGAGGCCTGGGGCGCCTACTGGTCATGGGATCCGAAAGAAAGCTGGGCGCTGATTGTATGGCTCAACTACGCGGCCTGGCTGCACTTGCGCTTTACCAAAGGCCTGCGCGGGAAGGTCATGGCCTGGTGGGCCATTATCGGTCTGTTTGTGACCACTTTCGCCTTTTTAGGGGTGAACATGTTCCTTTCCGGCCTGCACTCATATGGGGAGCTTTAAGTCATGAATTCAATACATCGTCGGTTAATCGGCGGGTTTTTTTTGGGCCGTTTTGTTGTGGGTGTCTCGTTAGCGATCTCTTTAGCCATGCTGATGATCGCCGGATCAGCGTTTGCTCAAAACCAGGCCTACCGCACCCTCGACGCCCCGTTGATGACGAATGGCGAAGGCGTCGAAGTACGTGAGTTTTTCTCCTATGCCTGTCCACATTGCGCGGATTTTGAGCCGCAGATGCGGGCGTGGGCCGAACAAATGGGCGATCAGGTCACCGTCGTACACACGCCGGTCACCTTTAACCGTGGTTCCTGGGAAGTGCTGGCGCGTGCTTATTACGCCGCTGATGCGCTGGGTATCATCCAAGACACCCACACCTTAATGTTCCAGGCCATCCACCAGCAGGGCCGTCAATTCTCTGATGCTGAGGCCGTCGCCACGTTTTACGCGAGCGTTGCCGATGTCAGTGAGCAGGATGTGATCGATGCGATGAACTCTTTTAGCGTGACCTCGCGGATCAATCAGGCAAACCGCCTGGTGGGTGAATATGGTGTGCCCGGCACCCCTGCAGTTGCGGTTGCTGGGAAGTATCTGATTGATGTGCGCGCGGCAGGCGGGCAGGCCGGTATGCTTGAGGTGGCTGAGTCGCTGGTGAGTCGGGAGCGCGAATGACCGTCTCACCGCTGCCCGAGCGGCTGCGGCTGATGAGCTACAACATTCAGGCGGGTATCGATACCCGTTACTTTCATCAGTACTTTACGCGCGGCTGGCGGCATGTTTTTCCCGATGCCGGGCGGCTGCCTAATCTGCGGCGAATCGCCGATCTGGTTAGCCAGTTCGACTTAGTCGGTCTGCAGGAGCTTGATGCGGGCAGTCTGCGCAGTGGCTTCGTGGATCAGACCGCGTTTTTAGCGCGTACTGCTGAGTTTCCGCATTGGTATTCGCAAACCAACCGGCCGTTGGGGCGATTTGCGCAGCACAGCAACGGTTTTTTGAGCCGCATTAAAGCCCGTGAGATCATCGAGCATCGGTTGCCGGGCCGCATTCCGGGTCGAGGGGCGTTGATGCTGCGTTTAGGCCCGCCTGAAGACGAGCTGGTACTGGTCTTACTGCACCTTGCCTTAAGCCAGCGCGCGCGGCTGGATCAACTCGATTACATCGCTGAGCACATCATCGATGCGGAGCATGTCATTGTGATGGGCGATCTGAATTGCCACTCGCGCAGCCCCGAGCTTAAACACCTCTGTGCGCGAACGGACTTACGCGAGCCGCTGCACGATATGCTGACTTATCCAAGTTGGCGACCGGTCCGCAATATTGATCATATTCTGGTCTCACCCAGCCTGACCGTAGAGACGGCCGAGGTAATCGACACCGCGATCTCCGATCATCTGCCGATTACGATGACGGTGAGTCTGCCGCCGGGGCTATCGGGTCGGCGTGTACCAGCGGCGCCAGAGCGCTCCAGATTGTCTCAAGAATAAGCGGCTGCGCGGTGGTATTGGGATGGATGCCGTCGTCCTGCATGAGTGACGGGTCTTCAGCCACGCCGGCCAGGATCATCGGCACAAAGGCGGTATCGGTGGCAGTGGCCACTTCGGCGAAGATGCCAAGGAACCGATCGACGAAGGCGCTGCCATAATTGGAGGGAAGGCGGACGCCGGCGAGCAGCGGTTCGGCACCGCTCGCGCGGGTCGTTTCGATCATGCGGGTCAGGTTATCGCGTAACTCGGATAACGAAATGCCGCGAAGGCCATCGTTTCCGCCGAGTGCGATAATGACGATATCGGGCTCATGGCGCTCGAGCGCGGCGGGCAAGCGGGTACGACCGCTAACGGTGGTGTCGCCGCTAATGCTGGCATTAATGGCTTCGCCGTTCACGGTAGAGGCAAGGCGGTCATTAAGCAGCGCGACCCAGCCCGCCTCGGTGGGCATGTTGTACGCCGCGCTGATGCTGTCACCCAGCACCATCACGCGAGGGTTATCCCCCGGTGTACTGGCCTGAGCGGCCAGCCCAGAAACAAATAGTAGAGCTAATAAAATCGAGAGGATTACTCGCATGCCGGATTCCAACAATAGTCAGCCCATTTTGCAGGCCAAGGGGTTGAGCATGCGCTTTGACGCAGCCGAAGGCCCGATCAGCCTGTTTGAAAACCTTGATCTTAGCATTGATGCAGGCGATTCATGGGCGATTTTAGGCACATCCGGATCAGGCAAATCCACCCTGCTCGGCTTACTGGCCGGGCTGGACCTGCCCAGCGCCGGGCAGGTGCTGCTATCAGGCGAAGATCTGACCGCTCTGAATGAGGACGAACGTGCGGCCCGTCGTCAGGGCCATGTGGGTTTTGTATTTCAGGCGTTTCACCTACTTCCGGGGCTGACCGCCTTAGAAAATGTCATGTTACCGCTGGAGTTGGCGGGCCAACCACGGGCGGCCGAGCGCGCGCGCGAAACGCTCGAACGCGTGGGTTTAGCGGCCCGTGTTCGCCACTACCCCTCTCAGTTATCGGGTGGTGAGCAGCAACGCGTGGCGCTGGCGCGTGCCTTCATTGCCGCCCCCGCCGTTTTATTTGCTGACGAACCCACCGGCAATCTTGATCATAAAACGGGCGAGCAAGTCATCGATTTACTGTTTGATCTTAACCGCCAGCACGGCACAACCCTCATCCTGGTCACCCACGATCAGTCAGTAGCCGATCGTTGTCAGCACGTTCGCTATTTGCGCGACGGGCTTTTGCGTGAGGAGGCAAGCTGATGCTCGCGCTGCGTTTACTGTATCGCGACTGGCGCGGGGGCGAGCTGCGTTTACTGGCGATGGCGGTGGTCATTGCCGTAGCGGCAGTCACCGGTGTGGCCTGGTTGGCGGAGCGCGTCTCCGCGGCAACCGAATTGCGCGCAGCAGACCTGCTGGCTGCCGATCGCGCCGTTGAATATTCCCAACCGATTCCTGCGGATTGGGTGGAACGTGCCGAGACGGCCGGCTTACGCACTGCCCAAATCGCCGTCTTTCCCACCGTTGTTCTGGCAAGCGATGAAAATCGGTTGGTGTCCGCTAAAGCGGTGAACTCCACCTACCCGCTGCGCGGTGAGCTGCGCATTCAGGCAGAACCCGGACAGCCAGAAATGACGCCTGACTCGGTGCCCGCATCCGGGACAGCCTGGGTGGAGTCGCGCTTGCTCGGACTCTTGGGTGTCTCGGTTGGCGATGCAATCTCTCTGGGTGCGCTTGAGTTCGAGATTGCCGCGGTCATCAGTCTGGAGCCAGATCGTGGTGATGGCTTTGCCAGCCTCGCCCCGCGTGTCATGTTCAACCAGACCGACCTTGAGGCAACCGAACTGCTGGGCCCGGGTAGCCGCGTCCGCCACAAACTCCTGCTGGCCGGCCCTGTCGAAGCCCTTGATGGTCTGACGCA
>JAGXLT010000180.1 GCA_018334525.1 Gammaproteobacteria bacterium | reverse complement strand
ATCAGCGTTTTATCGACACTGCCCAGCATTTCCTGCACATCTGCCGAGTTAAGCACCCCGTTGCCATAAGCAACCGCCTGATCCGTCAGGCTCAGCGCATCACGCATACTGCCATCGGCAGCTATCGCAATTTGCTCCAGTGCTTCGGCATCCGCAGTAATCCCCTCAGCCTGAGAGATGGTCTGTAACTGTTCTGCAATAAGTGCCGGGGATAGTGGTTTAAGATTGAACTGCAAACAACGCGATAAAACCGTGACCGGTAATTTTTGAGGATCGGTGGTGGCCAACAAAAACTTAACGTGCGCGGGGGGCTCTTCCAGCGTTTTTAACAGCGCGTTGAAGCTGTGGCTTGAGAGCATATGCACTTCGTCAATCAGATAGATCTTGTACCGACCACGACTGGGTGCATATTGAACATTATCCAAGAGATCCCGCGTATCTTCTACTTTGGTCCGCGATGCGGCATCGACTTCAATCAAATCGACAAAACGGCCGGTATCAATGTCGAGGCAGGCGGCACACTGACCGCACGGATCAGCCGTAACGCCTGCGGCTTCACAGTTAAGACATTTAGCCAAAATCCGCGCGACAGTAGTTTTGCCGACACCTCTGGTTCCGGTGAACAGATAGGCGTGATGCAGCCGATCAGCGGCAAGGCCATTGGCCAGTGCACGTAGTACATGACTCTGGCCAACCATTTGGTCAAAATTGTGGGGGCGCCATTTGCGGGCCAATACCTGATAGGTCATCGGTACAGTATAAGGAAAGGCGGAAGCGCCAGCCACACCCCGGCGCCCGAGTCCACCGCTGCCGCTGCTCCCTTCCGGGCCTGACGGGGTTCACGGTTTGTCGTCGCGAGGGGACCAGCGCCTCCGCATTGCAAATGCTAACAGTTCAGAGGCAAGCATGCATCGAGCATTAGAGATATTTTGGGCATTCCTGCGGCTTGGCCTGATTGCCTTTGGCGGCCCGATTGCCCATTTGGTATTTTTTCGGCGCTGGTTTGTCGAAGAACGACGTTGGCTAAGCGATACGGCCTATACACAAATTGTTGCATTAGCGCAGGTGATACCGGGACCAGCCAGCAGTCAGGCGGGCTTTGCCATTGGGCTGCACCGTGGCGGACTGACGGGCGGTATCGCCGCGTGGATCGGTTTTACGCTGCCCGCCGCCGTGATCATGATTGGATTGGGTACGGTTTACACACAGGGACTGGTCAGCGGACTCAAGCTTGCCGCCATTGCTGTCGTGGCGCATGCGCTGTATGGCATGGCTAGATCTATCTGTCTGGACTGGCAGCGCGGTGCGATTGCGGTGGTCTGTGCCATCGGTGCCAGTTTTATACCCGGCATTCTTGGGCAAATTAGCATGCTTGCACTGGGGGCTGTTGCAGCCCTGATACTGCTAAAACCGGCCGCGATACCGCAAGAGGCGATTAAAATTCCTATTAGCCGCAACGTCAGCCTGACTGCTCTTGCCATTTTTCTGATTGGTTTTTTACTGGCCCTGGGTCCGCTAGCGAACGATGGCAGCCTTTGGTCTGTGCTGTTTCAAAGCGGAGCGCTGGTATTCGGCGGTGGGCATGTGGTGTTGCCACTACTGGAAAGCGGTCTTATTACCACGGGGTTGATCGATACGGAACGTTTTCTGGCAGGCTACGGCGCCGCGCAGGCAATTCCGGGCCCATTATTTACATTTGCCGGCTATCTCGGCGCACAAATCCACCCTGAAATTGCCGCTTTGTCGGGCCTACTGGCATTAATCTGCATTTTTGCACCCGGATTGCTACTCGTTGTTGCTTTGCTGCCGTTTTGGCAAAGGCTCACGGACTATCCACGTGCGCAGCAGGCTTTAACCGGCATTAACGTGGCCGTGGTTGGTTTATTAGCGGCTGTCTTAATTAATCCGCTTTTATATCAGGGCATTGGAGACTGGAAGGATGCAACAGTCACACTGCTGGCACTGATCGCCTTACTCAGTGGGCGTGTGCCCGTCTATCTGGTGGTGATCGTTTGTGCGGCCATCTAGCGCGTAGCGCAAAACCGCCCGCTTTAACCATCCGCCATGTCCCGCCAGGCTCAAACCCCAACTACGTAGTGGCGAAAATGGCCCGAGTGACGCAGTAAATCCGACATGAAACCCCGTCATGATTGATTGCATCAGCTGATTATCCGGCCGCCGAGCCTGCTCGTAAGCCGCCAGCATAGACGGATGGCTCAGCGGCAACCCGGCATCCCGTGCTTTAACAATTTGCTCTGCCAGTGCCCGTGCATCTCTGAGGCCCAGATTGACCCCCTGCCCCGCCAGCGGGTGAATCACATGCGCAGAGTCACCCACCAGCACCAGGTTATCCTGCCAGTACCGCTTTGCATGCAGACGGCGAATCGGGAAAGCCCCGCGCCCATACAGCGCGCCGATACGGCCTAATTCGGGTGGAAAAGCCGTTTCAAAAGCGGCAATAAAGTCTGCTTCGCTAAGCGCGAGTAACTCCTTTGCCTTTGCCGGGCTGACATACCAAACAAGTGAGGCAGCCCCCTGCGCCAACGGCAGTAGCGCCTGCGGCCCATCCGGGGTAAAGCGTTGCCAGGTCGCACGCGCCGCTGGCGGATCCGTCAGCACGGTGGCCACCACCGCGTGCTGGCCATAATCACCGGCCCATACACCAATGCCTGCCTTTTCGCGCAAGGGTGATCGGGCACCATCTGCGGCGACCACCAGATCATACTCATCCCGCTGAACCGTCAACGACGCCGCTGGCGTTTCTAATTGCACGGTCTTCTGTTCTGTGGCTGTTGCAAGCAAGGCACCCTGCAGATGTTCGTTTTCAACAAAAGTGCCAAGGCGCTCAAGCCCTAACTCCTCCGCAGAGAACTCCAGTCGGCCATCACCTGAAATATCCCAGGTACTCAGCGAATCAAAATCAGCCAATCGCTGTGGTTTAAGCGCCTCCCAGGCGCCGATGGTTTGCAGATAATCAATAGAACGACGATTCAGTGCCGATACACGCAGCCGCGGGGGCTCATTGGCATCGATCGGCGCTGGCGGTTTAGCCTCTAAAAGCCGCACCGGCACCTGATGACGACCCAGATCAAGCGCGAGTGCTGCCCCCACCATGCCACCGCCTACAATCAATACCGGTTGTGCTTTCATAGTCCTCATTTGGCCCTAAAACACCTCGAGCAACAACCCACGAAGGTCAGAAAATTGGCCAATTGCTTCATCCGCCGCTATCACGCCGG
>JAGXLT010000179.1 GCA_018334525.1 Gammaproteobacteria bacterium | reverse complement strand
GCTGGTTCACCACGGCAGCAATGGCTAACAAAGACTTCTTTGATGGTCTTTCTGCTGACGAGCAACAGCTAATTCGTGATGCCGCTGATACCGCGTATGCACATACGATGGAGCATATTTCCGGATTGGCAGACGAAGCGTTAGAGAAAATTCTCGCCGCATCCGATGAGGTAACCGTGACCCGGTTGACCGAAGCGCAAATCGACGAGTTCCGCGCCCGCGCGGGCCAGGTCGAAGCCGCTTATCTGGACATGACCGGTGAGAACGGAGCCATGCTGCTTGAGCAGTTCAAGGCTGACCTTGAGGCCGTGCAGTAAGCTGCTAAGCCTCTCCGGCCTATGGCTATGACTAGAGGGGCGGCCCGATTACGGGTTCGCCCCTTTTCATTACCCAGCGGGGGAATGACTCGTGAATGAAGACGAAGAAGCAGAAAAAAATTATCGTTCAGGCTTACCCGGGTTTCTGGGGGTAATCGACACGGGCATTAGCCGGTTTGAGGCATTAATGCTCGGTGTTGGTGTTTTACTGATGGCCATTAATACCGTGGCCAATGTTGTGGCACGCTTTTTTCTTGGCGAGAGCATTTTCTTTTCCGGTGAAATAAACCGCATTCTCATCATACTGATTACTTTTGCCGGTATTGGTTATGCGGCACGCCACGGTCGGCATATTCGCATGTCCGCGATCTACGATGCCTTTCCGGTGGCCGGGCGTAAATTCATGATGATCACTATCGCACTGATCACCGCCATTGCCATGTTTTTTCTCTGCTACTACTCGATTGGTTTTATTACGACCATGCAGTCGCGTGGCCGTGTTCTGCCAGCGCTGAACCTACCGATCTGGTGGATCTACATCTGGGTGCCTGTCGGATTTGGCATTACCGGCATTCAGTATTTCCTGACCGCAATAAAAAACATCACCAGCAAGGATGTTTATCTATCCACAGCCATGGTGGATGGCTATAGCGACACAGAAACTGAGGTATAAAAGCCATGGCAATCATCATGTTCTCGGTTATGGTTGGGCTTTTGTTGCTCGGATTTCCCATGATGGTGCCGCTCATCGCGGGCGCCGTGATTGGCTTTGTCATGATGTTTAATGGGTTTGGGCAGATGGAAACGCTCATTCAGCAGATCGTGGCGGGCATTCGACCTGCCTCTTTGATCGCTGTACCCATGTTTATTTTAGCCGCAGATATTATGACCCGCGGTCACTCTGCCGAGCGACTGATCAATATGGTGATGGCCTTTATCGGCCATATTAAAGGCGGCCTGGCTGTTAGCACAGCCGCATCCTGCACCCTGTTCGGGGCGGTATCAGGCTCAACTCAGGCCACCGTGGTTGCCGTCGGCTCGCCGTTGCGTCCTAAAATGCTTAAAGCGGGGTACTCGGACTCATTTACCCTTGCCCTGATTATTAACTCCAGCGATATCGCATTTTTGATACCACCCAGCATCGGCATGATTGTGTACGGGGTTATCTCCGAGACCTCAATCGGCGAGCTGTTTATCGCCGGTATCGGCCCGGGTTTAATGATTTTGCTGATGTTCTCAGCGTACTGTGTGATCTACTCCTACATTAAAGATGTACCCACTGAAGAGAAGGCCAGCTGGGGCGAGCGGTTGGTTGCAGTGCGTCAGGCACTCTGGCCGCTCGGCTTCCCCGTTATTATCGTTGGCGGCATTTACGGCGGCATCTTCAGCCCTACAGAGGCCGCGGCCGTTTGTGTGCTCTATGCCTTCATTCTTGAATTTATTGTTTTCCGATCACTGCAATCAAAAGAAATTTGGGCTATTGCCAAGTCAACCGGCTTAATCACAGCCGTGGTGTTCATTCTGGTTGGCGTTGGCAACGGGTTTTCGTGGATCATCTCGTTTGCCCAGATTCCACAAGCGGTGCTAGAGGCCGTTGGCATTAACGAGGCAGGGCCCACCGGCGTGCTGATCGCCATTTGTGTCGCGTTTTTCATTGCCTGCATGTTTGTTGACCCTATCGTTGTCATCCTCGTACTCACGCCAATTTTTATGCCGGCAATTGCTGCCACGGGGCTAGACCCGGTGTTGGTCGGCATTTTGATTACGCTGCAGGTGGCGATCGGCTCGGCCACACCACCCTTTGGGTGTGACATCTTTACCGCTATTGCGATCTTTAAGCGCCCGTACTGGGAGGTGATACGCGCTACGCCACCGTTTGTGTTTATGCTGGTGCTCTCTGCCGCGCTCATCATTATGTTCCCGCAAATTGCCCTGGGGCTGCGCGATCTGATGTTCAATTAAGGATTCTTTATGGCTGTATTTAATCGCATCTTAGTACCGGTCGATGGCTCCAGCGGTGCCGTACAGGCACTAGACAAAGCTGTGGCATTACAACAGTTGACTGATGCGGAAATCCTCATACTGTGCGTGTTTAAGCATCACAGCTTACGAGAGGCGTCTATCTCCATGGTTCGCCCAAACAAAATCTCCATCCCGGATGATGCCCTAAAGGAATATGCCACCGACATCGCCATGTCGGCCAAGCAGTACATTCTGGATCGTGGGGTTGATGCTGAGAAGCTGCGTGCATTTGTAAAGGGCGGGCGCCCCTCGGGCACGATTATGCAGTTTGCCCGGCAGCGTGATTGCGATCTGATTATTGTGGGTGCAACCGGCACAACCGGTGATTCAAGTGCGCTGCTCGGTAGCGTGGCACAGCGCGTAGCGGGTGCGGCCCATTGCCCGGTGTTAGTGGTTTAGCCTAAGCCGAATAAAACCAGTGCGGCGGCAAACGCTACCCACACATACAGCGCCCGGCGCAGCAGGGCGTGTGCCTCTTCTACCGCTTCTAACGAATCCTGAGAGCGACCCACCGCACCAAATGCCGCATTCACCAAACGGGCATCCTCACCGTCTGAATCGGCCGTTTCCCAGCGCGACCAGGCCCAGCTAAAATGCCCCGCCAATGCCAGCGCTAATACCAACAAGCGATTAGGTAACCAATCAAGCCATCCCAAAAGACGCTCTAAACAGGTGCAAAAACGCGGGCCAGTATTGTCATATCCATCGCCAAATGCGCGAGCCAGTACCACAAAGCGATACCCTACTGCACCAATCGGCCCTAAAACCATAAACCAAAAAACTGGCGAAAACAGACGCGTTCTGGCGCGTAGCACCATGGCACTGGCAGCGGCCTCCGGCAGTGCGGCAAATTCGGTATCCTCAGCCAGCGGACTGCCGCCCTGCAAAACGGTTAATCCCGTTCTTGCG
>JAGXLT010000178.1 GCA_018334525.1 Gammaproteobacteria bacterium | reverse complement strand
AAGCGTCTGCTCGGGTAATCCATGCATTAAGTCGACGTTAATGCGCTCAAAACCGACTGATTGGGCTGTTTTGATTGCATCAATGGCTGCGTTGCCATCGTGAATGCGCCCTAGCGCCTTGAGGTGTGCATCGTTAAAGCTCTGCGCACCAATGGACAGGCGATTCACGCCAGCAGCCAGAAAACCCCGAAAACGCGTGGCCTCTGTGGTGCCCGGATTCGCTTCCAGGGTAATTTCGATGTCTTTGGCAAACGGGATGTGTTTTTCCAGTTGCTCTAGTAGATGCCCAATTGTGCTTGCGTTAAATAAGCTGGGCGTGCCACCGCCAATAAAAATGCTGGTCAGTGGTCGCTGATCTGCGCGCGCCGCCTCGATAGGGATATCTTTTAAAATAGCGGCGGCATATTCCTGTTCCGGCAGCTCGCCACGCAGAGCATGTGAATTAAAGTCGCAATACGGGCATTTTTGTACACACCAGGGCAGGTGCAAATACAGACCCAGGGGCGGGAGAGTTAAGCGTGTGATGTCCATTCCTGCTCTAGCGCCTGACGCAGATCCCGCAGGGCTTTGCCACGATGGCTGCAGCGATTTTTGGTGGCAGGGTCCAGGGCCGCTGCGGTGCATTGATGCTCAGGCAGATAAAAATGCGGGTCATACCCGAATCCATCGGTTCCGGAGGCGGTTTCTATTACTTCCCCCTGCCAAACGCCCTCTGCTATGAGGGGCGCCGGGTCAGCAGCATGCCGCAGATACACTAAAACGCAGCGGTAATAGGCCAGGCGTTCATTTGAAGAAAGGTCAAGCAGGGCATCGATAAGACGCGCGTTATTTTGCGCATCATCCGCATCCGGCCCGGCCCAGCGGGCGGAATAAACTCCGGGCTCTCCATCAAGGGCCGGAATCTCCATGCCCGAGTCATCGGCGATGGCGGGCAGCCCGGTATGTGCACACGCATTGCGCGCTTTAATAATGGCATTTTCGACAAACGTTGTGCCGGTTTCGGCTGCCTCAGGCACCGCCCAATAAGATTGCGGGCGTACCAGCGTGCCAAAATCGCTAAGCAGCGTATTAAATTCCGCCACTTTCCCGGGGTTTCCGGTGGCCAGAACAACGGTGGCCGGCAGGCTCACAGCGCCTGCTCCAGTGCCTCGCGCTGCAATTGCATTAATGTTTCTATGCCGCCGCTGGCAAGATCCAGCATGCTGTTGAGTTCTTCGCGCCGAAAGGCATGGCCCTCTGCGGTGCCTTGTACCTCAATAAAGTGGCCGGCGTCATTCATCACCACGTTCATATCGGTTTCTGCTTCCGCGTCTTCTGCATAATCAAGATCGAGCACAGGCGTACCGGCATGAATTCCCACTGACACAGCCGCCACCTGGCCATGCAGCGGATTGCGGCGAATACGCCCGGCGCGCATCTGCGTGGCAACGGCATCGGCTAGGGCAACATAACTGCCGGTAATGGCGGCGGTTCGTGTGCCGCCATCGGCCTGTAGTACATCGCAATCCACCACAATACGACGCTCGCCCAGCGCCTCTAAATCCACAATAGCGCGCAAGGAACGACCAATCAGACGCTGAATTTCAATCGTGCGCCCCTGCTGTTTTCCACGGCTTGCCTCGCGGTCGGTGCGGGTATTGGTAGCGCGTGGCAGCATTCCGTATTCGGCCGTTACCCAGCCGCGTCCTGAGTTGCGCAGCCATGGTGGTACCCGTGATTCAACAGACGCCGTGCAGAGCACCCGTGTATTGCCAAACTCTACAAGGACAGAGCCTTCGGCATGTTGGGTAAAACCGCGGGTTAAGCGAACGGCGCGAAGCTGGCTTGGTGACCGGCCACTGGGGCGCATAAAGAATCTCCTATTGGAAGCGGTGCGCAAATTGAGCGCAAAAGGTACCATGCTCGGAATGGAAAACGGCACTATCGAAACGGTTTATGTGGTCTCGGCGGCTTCAGGCGCAGGTAAGACCTCATTATTACGTGCGCTGATTGAGCAGGATTCAGGGCTGGCGGTTTCGGTATCACACACCACGCGCACCCCGCGTTCGGCCGAGCGCGATGGCGTTGATTATCATTTTGTTGATGATGACCAGTTTGTCGATTTAATCGACAAAAATGCGTTTGTTGAACATGCCCATGTGTTTGATCGGCGCTACGGCACCAGTTGGGCGGCCATTCAATTAGAACTCGAGCAGGGCCATGATGTGCTGTTGGAAATTGACTGGCAGGGTGCGCGGCAGGTGCGCGAGCGGCTGTTAAATGTGGTGTCTATTTTTATTCTGCCGCCCTCGCTAGGGGCGCTGGAGCAGCGTTTGCGAGCCCGAAATCAGGATAGCGACGAGGTGATTGCCCGGCGGATGGCGGCGGCTGTCGCTGAGATGCAGCACTGCACCGAATACGACTATCTGGTGGTCAATGATGACTTTGAGCAGGCGTTGACTGATCTGAATGCGATTATTCAGGCGCGGCGGCTACAGTTGCGCCGCCAGCTAACGGCACAGGCAGAGATAATTTCTGCTTTGCTTGAACAGCCCGGTTCAGGCTAGACTGCACCTAGAATCATACACTTGAAGAATATCCGGAGGTTGCCCCATGGCACGTGTGACGGTCGAGGACTGTCTTGAGACAATTGATAACCGATTTGAGTTGGTGCTGGCGGCTACGCGTCGGGCACGGCAAGTCGCACGCGGCACTCAGCCGCTGGTGGAGTGGGAGAACGATAAACCCACCGTCGTGGCATTACGCGAAATTGCCGAGGGGCATGTAACCTCTGAGATTTTGAGTGTAGAGCATGAAGCCGCTGAAGCACTGGGCGCATTGCAGCAGCAAGCAGACGAGGCTGATGCCGCAGCGGCAGCCGCCGATGATGCAGCCAATGGGGATCAGCCTGTCGGTTGATTAGTACAGTATGGCAAGCAGTGATGCGGTAGTGAATCGGGAGACGGTTAGCGTCGACTCCGCTAGCCGCGCCGCCGATTTGTGCTCACTGCTTGAGGAATACCTCGATCCCCGCCAGGTTCAAAAAGTTTATCGAGCCTACCAATTCGGAGCGGCGGCGCATGAAGGCCAGCGCCGCCTGTCCGGTGAGCCCTACATAACCCACCCGCTTGCTGTTGCCCGCTCGTTAGCGGAAATGGGGCTTGATGCGGATAGTTTGTGTGCGGCCATTCTGCATGATGTGATTGAAGATACCCCCACGGCTAAGGCAGAGATTGCCGAAGCGTTCGGGCCGGAAGTGGCCCAGCTGGTTGATGGGGTCTCTAAGCTCACACAA
>JAGXLT010000177.1 GCA_018334525.1 Gammaproteobacteria bacterium | reverse complement strand
TAAATGGTGGCCAGGGACGGAATCGAACCGCCGACACGAGGATTTTCAGTCCTCTGCTCTACCGACTGAGCTACCTGGCCGATGGGAGCCGTGTATTCAACCCGATGCGGGGCCGCTGGTCAAGGGAGGCAGTGGAATAATTCCACGCTCAATGCGCTCGCGCAGTGCCAGCAAAGCCTCACGAAGCGACGGGTTGCCCTGATCAAAATCAAAGGGTGTACTGTGCAGTGCGCAGAGGGTGCCTGTCACATCACCATTCGCATCATGCAGCGGCAGACCCAGGTAGGTGCCCAAACCAAACTTCACCAGATCTTCATTGCCAACCCATTCGGGATCGATGCGCGCATCGGTCACCTCTAAAATGCGATCGTCGTTCACCACCTGCTCGCAGTACAGTTTATGGCAACCCGGGTTCACACTTTTAGGTCCGGCATCGCCGGGGTGATAAGTATCCTGGCGTGGCCCGGCGCTCACGCGCGTAACCATATGCGTTGGGGTGGATTCCATAATCAACAACGAATCAATGCCACTTCGGGCGGCTATTTCATCAAGCGCTTTCATTTCCACCGACTGTCCCTTCTGTGGGTGATGAAGGCATGCCCAGTTCGCGCCGGGGCATACGCCCGGACAAAGCGGCCTGACGACCGGCGATAATGGCATGCCGCATGGCGCTGGCCATGAGCGGCGGGTTACCCGCATAGGCAATCGCCGTATTCAGCAGCACCGCATCACAACCAAGCTCCATCGCCAAGGCGGCGTCTGACGCGGTGCCAACCCCGGCGTCTACGAGGACAGGCACTTCTAACGACTCAACAATCCGCCGAATGGCCGCGGGGTTGCAGATCCCGAGCCCGGAACCGATGGGCGCCGCTAAGGGCATCACCGCCACACAACCGATCGCCTCAAGCTCACGCGCAATCAGCGGGTCGTCGCTGGTGTAGGCCATCACCTCAAAACCATCGGCGACGAGCGCTTCGGCTGCTGCCACCGTGGCGCGAACATCAGGATAGAGGCTGTCATCGGCAAAGACCTCTAATTTGCAAAGTGCCTGTCCTTGTAAAAGATCACGCGCAAGCTGACAGGTGTAAACGGCATCTTCCACGCTAAAGCAGCCGGCGGTGTTGGGTAGAACCGTCACGCCGAGCGACTCCAGCATGGGGAGCAGATCGTTACCTTCAGCAACCGTGCTTAAGCGCCGAATGGCAACGGTCACAATATCAGCCCCACTGGCAACAATGGATTCACGCGCCTGATCAAGATCGCGATAGCGCCCCGTACCGACAAGCAGCCGAGACTGATAACTGCGACCCGCGATAACAATGGGATCATCCAAGACAGCGGACTGCACGGTCATAAAAAAGCTCCTGAAAACAAAGCAGGCGACCGCCGTCTAGCCGCCACCTACTGCTTGTACAATGTCAATTTGGTCATCAGCCTGAACCAACTGGCTCGAATACTCGCTGCGCGGCACAACCTGACGGTTAACCGCAACGGCAATGCGCCCGGGCTTAATCTGAAGCTGATCAAGCAGTTCGGTTATTGTCATCGGTTTATCGAGCGCATGCGGCTCTGCGTTCACGTAAACGACCATTTGTTCCTCTATCGTGGTTCGGCATCCTAATGCTATAAATATCCGATGGACCCGGCTATTTTACGCGCTTTGATTTTATTTTTGGGATTGTTTGCTGCCACGACCAGCCACATCGGGGCAGAAACATCCTCGCCGTTGATACAGGCCATTCGTGCCGGTGACCTTACCCAGGTCAATACGCTGCTCGATAACGGTGCTTCAGCAGAAACGGTCACGCAAAGTGGCGAGTTTGCGGGCAAAACCGCATTAATGTGGGCGGCTGAGGCCGGGGAAAAAGAAATCATCCACGCACTCCTTGCATCCGGGGCAGTAGTGGATCGCCCAAATCGCAAAGACGGCACCGCGCTGATGTATGCGGCTGTGGAAGGTGAACATGAGGCGCTGCAACTCTTGCTCGACGCCGGGGCGGATCCTAATTTGCAGGTTCGTCATGGCTGGTCGCCACTATTACTTGCCACTGTAAAAGGACATCTCAATGTTTTAGATGCGCTAATCGAGGCAGGCGCAGATCCGATGGCCAGAGATGTCTATGGCTGGACTTTGCTGATGCGAGCAGTCGATGGGCAGAAAAAATCCATGACTAAACGATTGTTAGACGCGGGCATACCGGTTGATGCCGAAGACTTTAGCGGTAACACCGCCCTTACGATCGCAGCAAAGCTCGATGATCCCTGGTTTATCGAACAGCTACGCGCCTATCAGCAACCCATAATGTTGTCGGAGTAAGTCTCTAGCGGCGTTGCAACCACCTGCGAATTGGAAAGCGCCATGGCATCGCCGTTAGGATATTCCAGCTGCAGGCGAGGCGAGAACTCATCAAAAAATCGATTAAACACCTCGCCACCCACGGTACCCACCGCAAATAACGCATCTGTTTGGGTATCATGCTCCAGCAGAATGGTTGCCAGAGGCTGCCGAGCCGGGCCATTAATAACCGCGGCACCACGCGCGGGGTCGTAGCGGCTATTCTCCGCACAACAGGTAATGAACCCAGCGGAATGGCTTTCACCCGCACGCGCCGGACGATAGCTGATGTAACTGAGTGACGGCGTGGGGTGTGCCAATTTATGGGCGCATATCGCTGAGTAAGCAACCACGGTTTTCGTAGTCCCTACACCGCCCGGCCACTCGTAAGGCTCGCCGGTCTCGGTGAGCAGCCCGCTCACCGGCTCCACGGGCGTTTGGAGATTAATCAAAAAAGCCGGCGTAGCCTTAAATGGATAGGCAAAAACCCACTGTTTCCCGGCGCTGAGCGCGCTGGCTTTGATCGGCTGGCCATTGCCGTTCACCAGTTGAACACGTGGATAACGCCGCAGGGTTGCTGCTGCTTCGGATAAGGCATGCGGTAAACTCGTCGCCAGAGCGGCACAGCTAACGCCGGCACCGCATGCTTTTACAAAAGACCGACGCTTCATGGCCCGCTCCTTTAAGCCCCTGTTTTTTCTTAAAGAGTAGCCGGTTGAGTGAATCGAGGGAAGAGACATATGACCCGTTTGCCGCAAACACTGTTGCTTTCCGCCTATCGATCAGACAGTCATGCCTGGTGGGCCGATTGGCTTCAGCGTACGCTGACTGATCGGCGCTGGCAGACGCTGGAGCTGCCCGGCCGATGGTTTAATTGGCGCATTAGGGGCAATCCACTCTCCTGGCTTGATCAGATTGAAGAGGCCATTCGCGGCGTCGATCAGGTGCTGGCCAC
>JAGXLT010000176.1 GCA_018334525.1 Gammaproteobacteria bacterium | reverse complement strand
TGGGCGATGTGCTCAGCCTGGTTGAAGAAGTTGAGCGCAGCGTAGACCGCGATCAGGCCGAGCGCATGGCTGATAAATTTAAAAAAGGCCAGGGCTTTGATTTGGAAGATTTTCGCGATCAGATGCAGCAAATTAAGCGCATGGGCGGTTTGGGCAGCTTAATGGACAAAATGCCGGGGATGGGTCAAATGAGCCAGCAGGTCGGCAATCAGCTGGATGACGGGCAGGTACGCCGGCAGGTGGCCATTATTGATTCGATGACACCGGATGAGCGTCGTCGCCCCGATGTGATTAACGGATCGCGTAAGCGGCGCATCGCAGCGGGCGCCGGCATACAGGTGCAGGACGTTAACCGGTTACTGAAACAGCATAAACAAATGCAAAAGATGATGAAGCAGCTTAAAAAAGGCGGAATGAAGAAGATGATGCGCCAGTTTGGGGGCGGAATGCCTCCGGGGCTTGGCGGCCGCTAAGCAGACAGGTACACTTACGGGTTATCCCAAGGCATGGCAAGAGGCCTAGAGCAAACATGGTTACGATTCGACTATCGCGCGGCGGCGCTAAAAAGCGTCCGTTTTATCATTTGGTGGTTACCGATCGGCGTAATGCCCGAGACGGGCGGTTCATCGAGCGGGTCGGGTTTTTTAACCCAATTGCCGCCGGACAGGAAGTGCCGTTGCGCATTGACCTTGATCGTGTAGATGATTGGCTGGCCAAGGGTGCACAGCCGAGTGATCGCGTCAGTCAGCTCATTCGTCAGGCACGTCGTGGCGCAGCCGCTGAGGCTACTGAGGCCTGATTAATCAGGCCCGGCCGCTAACATGAGCGGGGCTGACTGTATTGAGCTGGGCGATATTGTTGGCGTGCATGGTGTGAGGGGCGCGGTCAAGATTCGATCCTGGACTCGCCCCAGGGAAAACATTTTTAATTACCCGAATTGGCGGCTTTTAACCGAAGCGGGTGAACAGACGACAAAGCTGATTAGAGGCCAGGCGCAAGGGCGCGGGCTTGTCGCGCAACTAGAAGGTATTAATGATCGGGATCAGGCCGCGGCCTTGCGCGGGGCTAAAATCCTGATCCTAAAGGCGGAGTTACCGCCGCCGGCGCCCGATGAGTACTATTGGGCTGATTTAGAAGGCTTGCAGGTGCAGACAGTCGCCGGTGAAGATCTCGGTGTTGTGACCGGCTTGATGGAAACGGGCGCCAACGACGTGTTGGTGGTGCAGGGCGATCGGGAAAGATTAATTCCCTATGTGCCTGATCTGTACGTCAAGCAGGTTGATGTAACGGCAGGGCATTTGATCGTTGATTGGGATGCCTCGTTTTGACGGCATTAAGATTTGATGTGGTCACTTTGTTTCCTGAGTTTGTGGAAACAGTGCAGCACTATGGAGTGATTGCCCGGGCGGCCGAGCAGAAGCTCATAGAATTGGTAACATGGAACCCGCGCGATTACGCCTCTGATCGGCATCGCACGGTTGATGACAGACCATACGGGGGCGGCCCCGGGATGGTCATGAAAGTCGAGCCATTGCGCGCCGTTATTCAGGCAGCGCGGCAGGCTGGCCCGCCGGCATCGGTTGTTTATCTGACGCCTGAAGGGCGACAGCTTGATAATCAGGTAACGGCATCGTTGGCACAACGTGAGCGAATTATTCTGTTGTGCGGTCGTTATGAAGGGATTGATGAGCGACTTATCGAGTTAGAAGTCGATGAAGAGCTTTCAATTGGTGATTACGTGGTTAGTGGCGGTGAGCTACCGGCTATGGTCACCATTGATGCGGTTGCACGGCAACTGCCGGGTGTTCTCGGGCATTCTGAGTCAGCGGTTCAGGATGCTTTTTCGGGCGGCATATTAGACTGCCCGCACTACACCCGACCGGAACAGATTGCCGGGCGCGGAGTGCCAGAGGTGCTGTTGAGTGGTGATCATGCTGCTGTTGCCAGATGGCGGCGGCGCGAGGCACTCGGGCGTACTTGGCGTAAACGGCCGGAGCTGATTGAACAAAATAAGTTGAGTGCCGAGGATCAGGCACTTCTGGATTCATACAAGTCGGAGCATGGCTAAAAATGAGCAACATTATCGAAACGCTGGAGCGTGAACAGGTAGAGAAAACCGGGCGGTCATTAGCCGATATCAACCCGGGCGACACAGTTCTGGTTAACGTGTGGGTGCGCGAGGGCAACCGCGAGCGTACACAGCCTTTCGAAGGCGTTGTTATAGCAAAGCGCAATCGCGGCCTGAATTCATCGTTTACGGTACGTAAGGTATCGCACGGTGAAGGCGTTGAGCGGGTGTTTCAGTTGCACAGCCCACTGATTGAGAGCATCCAGGTTAAGCGCCGCGGTGATGTTCGTCGGGCTAAACTGTACTTCCTGCGTGATCGCCGCGGTAAAGCCGCACGCATTCGCGAGAAGGTTAAAGCCAAGGGCAGTAACTAATACGGGTTTTCGGCGTCGTTCATACCCATCAGGTAGAGAACGCCGTCGAGACCTATGGTTGAAATGGCCTGCCGTGCGCTTTGCTGTACCAGTGGCTTCGCATGAAAAGCGATACCCAAGCCGGCAATTCTGAGCATCGGCAGGTCATTTGCCCCGTCTCCCACCGCGATCACCTGCTCAAGTGCAATGCGCTCCTGCTGAGCGATGTCCTGTAGCAATTCTGCTTTGCGATCGCCGTCAATAATTTGCCCCAGAACCTGACCGGTCAGGCGGCCGTCGATAATTTCTAAATCATTGGCATGCACGTAATCTAACCCCAGGCGGGTTTTAAGACGTTGGCCGAAAAATGAAAAACCGCCTGAAATCACAGCTGTTCGATAGCCCAGCATACGGAGCGTCTTAATCAGCCGCTCAGCGCCTTCGGTTAAGGTCAGACGCTCTGCAACGCGCTCCAATACTACGGCGTCGAGCCCCTTCAACGCTGCAACCCGGCGCCTTAGGCTCTCGCTAAAATCAATCTCGCCACGCATGGCGGCTTCGGTAATGGCAGCAACGGTATCTCCAACGCCCGCCTCGTGGGCCAATTCATCGATAACCTCTTGTCGAATCAGCGTTGAATCCATATCAAACACGACAAGCCGGCGGTTACGCCGATAAAACGTGTCTGCTTGGAATGAGATGTCGATATCCATTTCCTGAGAAATGGAGAGGAATGCTGATTTCATCGCGTCTTCATCACCCGGCTCACCGCGCAACGACAGCTCTAGGCATGCTCGACTCTCAGTCTGCTCATCATGCAAAGGGCTGCGCGCAGATAGCCGAACAATATCTTCAATATTCAGCCCATGG
>JAGXLT010000009.1 GCA_018334525.1 Gammaproteobacteria bacterium | reverse complement strand
GAGAAAAAAGAATACTAACAATGTAGTCAGGCTGGTCACTAATGTTCTCGGCAGCATCTGATTGATCGAGCGATTCACCAACTCGATTGAGGTGCCTTTACGAACGCGGACAAAGTTCTCGCGTACCCGGTCAAAAACTACGATCGTATCGTTTAATGAATAGCCAATCACCGCAAGCAGCGCAGCGAGCACGGTCAAATCAAAGGTCATCCCAATCAGTGCATAAATGCCAAGTGTGATCACAACATCATGAGCCACCGCCGCCACTGCGCCAATAGCGAATCGGTACTCAAACCGAAATGCCACATAGATCAAAATGCCGCCCAGCGCATAAAGCAGCGCCAACCCGCCCTTTTCTGCTAACTCAGCTCCGACTTGCGGCCCAACAAACTCAACCCGCCTTAGCTCCGCATTCGGCTCGGCAGACCTGAGTACATTAAGAATTTCGTTGCTGAGCGCATCACCTGCACCCACATCGGCAGGCAAACGAATCAGCACATCGCGAGCCGTGCCGAAGGTTTGCACAACGGCTTGATCAAAATTCGCGGCCGACAGGGTCTGCCTGACTTCGCTCAGATCAGCCGCCTGCGGGTAACCCACCTCTACGAGTGTGCCGCCGGTAAAGTCGAGGCCAAAATCAAGCCCGCGAAAAATCAATGCCGCCATCGCCAGCACAATAAAGCCCAACGTTATAAGCGCCGCACGCAGACGGTGCGCCATAAAGTCGATTTGGGTTTCGCGTTTAAAAAAGTCCATGGATCCTCCGTTAAATCGCCAATTTCGCACCGCGACGACTGCCGTAAAGTGCATTGACGATGACTCGAGTTCCAAAAATCGCCGTAAACATTGAGCTGACAATACCAATGGACAAGGTAACCGCGAACCCTTTCACCGGACCCGTACCAAAGGCAAACAGAACCACGGCTGCAATTAAAGTGGTGATGTTCGCATCCGCGATTGTTGACAGCGCCTTCCCATACCCCGCCTCAATGGCTTTTTGGGCACTTGATCCAGACCGGAGCTCCTCGCGAATCCGTTCATAAATCAACACATTGGCATCTACTGCCATACCGACCGTTAAAACGATACCAGCAATACCCGGCAGCGTGAGCGTTGCCTGCAACATTGAAAGCACGGCCATAATCAATATGAGGTTAGTCAACAGAGCAAGATTGGCGATAAGGCCAAACACGCGATAGTAGATCGCCATAAAAAGGATCACGAGTACAAATGCGATGCTAACCGCTGCGATACCCTGATTAATGTTTTCCTGTCCCAGGCTCGGCCCGATTGTTCGTTCTTCAACAATTTGCACCGGCGCTGCCAATGAGCCGGCGCGCAGAAGCAGCGCAAGGTTACGTGCTTCCATCGGGTTATCCAGACCCGTAATACGAAACCGACTTCCAAGTTGTTCCTGAATGCGCGCGATGTTGATGACCTCTTCCACCTGTACCTGCTCACGCACAATTTCGTCACCAACCCGACGGGCCTGAATTTCGGTCTCCTTAAACAGCACTGCCATGTGATCACCAACACGACCACCGGTGACCCGATTCATGACATTACCGCCAGCCCCGCTCAGGCGAATATTGACCTCTGCGCGACCGGTTTGCGTATCAATTCCTGATTGCGCATCAGTAATCGCATCGCCCGTGATGATGATTTGACGCTCAAGCAGAACATAGCCACCCTGACGCTCTGCGAATAACTCTGTACCGGGAGGAGGAACATCTCCGGCCCTCCCCCGATAAGGGAAGTTCGCCTCATCAACCATCCTGAATTCCAGCGTTGCTGTAGCTCCAATAATCTCTTTAGCCCGGGCGGTATCCTGAACGCCGGGCAGTTGCACAACAATCCGATCGGCGCCTTGCCGCTGAATAACAGGTTCAGCCACACCCAACTCGTTTACACGGTTACGCAATGTGATGATGTTTTGCTCCACCGCAAAATTACGTATTTCGCGCACCTCATCCTCACTAATGGCAATATTCAGCGCCGGCCTGCCGTTTACCTCTGCCGGCTCAAAAACAAGTTCAGGATAATCCGGGCTGATTTGGGCCTCTGCCGCATCACGCGCTTCTGACGTCTCAAAAAACAGAGAAAACTCCGTTTCAGTGGCGTCTTCCCCTGCCTGATGGGCAATTGATGACTGCCGCAGGGATCGACTCATCTCGTTACCATAGCGCTCAATAGCCTGGGTCGTGACGGCATCCACATCAACTTGCATCAGAAAGTGCACGCCGCCACGCAAATCAAGGCCAAGATACATAGGCTGGCCGCCTAATGCCCGTAGCCAGGCGGGCGTGGCGGCAGCCAGATTAAGTGCAACCGTGTAATCACGCCCCAGGGCCACTGCTAATTCATCAGCAGCCACAGCCTGGTCAGTCGCCTGCTCTAACCGCACTAAGACATGCGAGTCCGTGGCTTCAACCGCTTTTACGTCAATCTCTAACGAGTCCAACAGCGCCAACACTTCGCCTTGAGTGGCGGGTGCCGGCGCAGTGCCATCTGCAGAAGAAATCTGCAAAGCTGCATCCTGTCCGAACAGGTTGGGTAGCGCATAAACAGCACTTCCCGCAACGACAAGGACCAGTAACAGGTAACGCCAAAGCGGGTTTTTATTAATCATTCAGATTGATCAAGCTTTTGTTTCATTGTGCCTTTAGGCAGAACCTGAGCAACCGCATTCTTTTGCAGCCGCACCTCTAAGGTATCTGCCAGCTCTAAATTAACAAAGGTATCTCCGACTTCAGCAACACGCCCGACCAGACCGCCGTTGGTCAGCACCTCGTCACCTTTGCCCAATTCCTGCACAAGTTTTTTATGCTCTTTAGCCCGCTTTTGTTGCGGACGAATCAAAAGGAAGTAAAAAATCAAAATCAGTGCGAGCGGAAATAGTAGCGCGGTAATACCGCCACCTGCCTGACCCGACTGCGCCATCGCTGTGCTTATAAAGAAATCCATGCAACACCCCTTACTTTTAAAAGCTGATCATTATGTCATACCCGAACGACGGGAATAGAACTGCCGTGTAAATTCATGTAACTGTTGCGCTTCAATCGCTTGACGAATCTCCGCCATCAGACGCTGAAAGTAACGCAAATTGTGAATGGTATTAAGCCGGGATCCCAGCATTTCGCCACATCGATCCAAATGCCGTAAGTAAGCCCGCGAATAATGCTGACAGGTGTAGCAATCACAGCCCGCTTCGATTGGCTGAGTGTCGTCAGCAAACCGCGCATTCCGCAACCGAAGCGTTCCCTCATCGGTATACAAAAATCCGTTGCGCGCATTACGCGTGGGTAAAACGCAATCAAACATATCAATGCCACGGGCCACGCATTCCACCAGATCTTCAGGCCGCCCCACTCCCATTAAATAACGCGGGCGATCATCGGGTAAGTGAGGACCGAGTGCATCAAGCACACGGAGTCGTTCTTCTGGCGGTTCACCAACGGACAACCCGCCTACGGCGTAGCCGTTAAAGCCAATTTTCTGAAGTCCTTGCAAAGAAGCCATCCGCAGGTCATCAAACATACCGCCCTGAATAATTCCAAATAAAGCTGATGGATTATCACCATGCGCTATTCGACTGCGCTCAGCCCATGCCAACGAACGCTGCATCGAATCGCGTGCCTCATGCCACTCCACCGGCCAGGGCGTGCATTCATCAAAAATCATCACAATGTCCGAGCCTAAGGAGCGCTGAACGGCCATCGAGCGCTCCGGGTCTAAAAATACGGGGCTACCATCAACTGGCGACTGAAAACTAACCCCGGCATCAGTAATCCGCCGCCCCTCTGCCAGGCTGAACACCTGAAAGCCTCCCGAGTCGGTTAAAATCGGACCGTTCCAATGCATAAAATCATGCAAATCGCCATGCGCTTCAATAATTTCAGTACCTGGGCGCAGCATCAAATGAAACGTATTACCGAGCAGAATCTCGGCGCCGGACGCACGGACTTCTTCCGGCGTTACGCCTTTAACGGTGCCGTAAGTGCCAACCGGCATAAATGCAGGAGTTTCCACCGAGCCACGCGGAAAATTCAAGCGCCCGCGACGGGCCAGGCCTTCGTGACCCAAGGTTTCAAATTTAAGCGTCATCCGTACTCCCTGCGGCCGGCAGAATAAACATCGCATCGCCGTAGCTGAAGAACCGATACTCCTGCTCTACCGCATGCGCATACGCTGCCAGAATGTGCTCTCGACCGGCCAGAGCGCTCACTAACATGACCAGCGTGGATCCCGACAAGTGAAAATTGGTGAGCAGTCCTTGAACAACCCGAAATGTAAATCCCGGGTAAATAAATATCTCCGTATCTCCGGCATACGGAGCTAAACGGCCGTCTGCGGCTGCTGTTTCCAGGGCACGAACAACCGTCGTACCGACAGCAATCACGCGACCACCGCGCGCCTTGCACTCAGCAACAGCTGCAACTGTCTCTTCCGGCACGGACAACCATTCGCGATGCATTTGGTGCCCTTCTACCGTGTCGCTACGAACCGGCTGAAAAGTACCTGCCCCCACATGCAGGGTTACTGTAGCCGTCGTAATTCCCCTGGCACGCACCGCGTCTAACAAAGGCTTATCAAAATGCAGACCCGCCGTCGGTGCGGCTACCGCGCCCGGATAACGTGCATAAACGGTCTGGTAGCGCTCACGATCCATGGGCGTATCGGCGCGATCAATATAGGGCGGCAAAGGCACATGCCCCACCGCTTCAAGCAACTCCGTTAACAAACGATCCTGGGGGAACGCCAACTGAAAAAATGCTCCCTCTCGACCCACCACCTGCACGGTCGCATTGGAGTCGATGATCAGCCGGGAGCCGGGCTTTGGTGTTTTGCTTGCCCGCAACTGGGCCAATGCCTCATGCGGGCCCGTTAAGCGCTCAAGCAGAATCTCAACGGCACCGCCCGTTTCCTTTTGCGCAAACAACCGCGCGGGAATAACCCGCGTATCATTAAGAACCAACAGGTCGTTTGGCTTTAAATAGTCGAGGATATCGCCGAATTGTCGGTCCAGGACGGCACCGGTGGTTGGCGATAACACCAATAGCCGGCTATCTGTTCGATTAGCAGGGGGCTCGGCCGCGATGAGAGATGGCGGAAGATCAAATTCAAAATCGCGGACTTGCATGGATGCCTGTTATACTCCTGAAAAATCGGCCGGGGTGGCGAAACTGGTAGACGCGCCGGATTCAAAATCCGGTTCTCGAAAGAGAGTGCGGGTTCGACTCCCGCCCCCGGCACCACTCTTGCATTGTCATTAATTTAATCGGCTTTTTCGGCAGCCTTACCTTCTAAGGCCTGACCCAGACCCTGAATGTCTTTTCCTAAACCTTCCATGGTGTTGCACCCCACCAGCAACAACGCCACCAGAACGACACCAGCCAAAGATAAACGTTGTACTACACGGCTTCGCATTTTATTGCTCTCCTAATCGTTCATTGAGTCAGGCTCCATCATACCGAGAGCCCATCGCTTTGTGCCAAAAAAATCGAGACCCCTTGCGCTGCTGCCAAGCCTTTAAGTCCCGGCGCGTATCCAAATCGCCGGCCGGTGATACCGGAGTCAGGATTAGCCCTGCTGATCGGCATTGCGCCCGTGTTGCGGTCATAACGCCCGCGCTACCCCAGGGTATCTGTTGAAAAACACGCTTCGGTGTCTGCCGTAGCCCAATGAGCGTATAACCACCATCTCCTGCCGGGGCAACCACCACATCCGCACCGGCTTCTAACTGCTGAACAGCCTGCCTGAAGTGTCCAACGGTCAGGCCAACGGCGTCTGCGCCAATCAGCAGCACCACATCAGCGCTGCAGATTTCCTCTTTCGCCACGGCATTTAACCGCTGCCCTAGATGTCCTGGCGGCTGTGCTTTTAGCTCCGTGCGATATCGCCGCTTGAGTTCCCAAAAAAAAGGATGCCGCTGCGGCGTGTACCACACCGTGAGTCGATCTGCATCGACTTGTGCCGCCACTCCCACGACTGCATGGCACATCTGCTGATAAAAAAAACAGGCAGCGCGGTTACCCACTGTTGCTGCCAAACGCGTTTTTACCTGACCTGCTACAGGCGCCTTAGCAAGCACCCCTATCGCAACTTTCATCCTTTTTGCTCCGGTCTGTACTGAGCGGCAAGTACGGTGGGCGATGCGCCACACCAATACCGCCAGCGCAACCACCACATACGCAGTTGGGTGCGCACAATGCCACCCGCCTCCCAGCGCCGGCCGGATGTGCCTAGCCCGTTCTTAAACCGCTGCGGCCAGCCATATTGGCGACGTAGTGCAGCACTTATCGCCACATCTTCCATTAAGGGCTGATCAACAAAACCACCGACGGTAGCAAACGCCTGCCGGTGAATCAGCAGGCCCTGATCGCCCGTGGCAATGCCCGTCAAGCGGGACCGGAAATTCATAAAAAAACTGATCACCCTTAAGCCCCTGGATTGCCCATCAATCCACACATTACAACAGGCCCACGCACGCACATTTCGGCAGCGTTGCGTGATCTCTGCAATCAGCATCGGGGTAACCTTCGAGTCAGCATGCAAAAACCATAGCCACTGCGATTGCACGAGCGCAGCACCCGCGTTTAATTGCCGCGCGCGGCCTTTGGCTACAATCTGCACGTGATCGATCTGGTTACCGAGCCGCGCGAGTGTGTCATCACTACTCTCGCCGTCGATCACTATGACCTGTGCACCTTGACTGCGAAGGGGCGCGAGTGATGCCAACAACTCACTGATTCCACCGCTCTCGTTAAGCGTTGGAATGATAACCGCCAGTTGACTGAGTTTACGCGGGCGCTCTGGTGGCATTGCTCCCATTCCTAATGCTAAAATTTTGCTTGATTTCGGGGGCCGTAGCTCAGTTGGGAGAGCGTCGCGTTCGCAATGCGAAGGTCAGGGGTTCGATTCCCCTCGGCTCCACCACTCCTTATTTTTCCCAATCGCCCCGGTAGCTCAGCTGGATAGAGCGATCGCCTCCTAAGCGATAGGTCGCAGGTTCGAATCCTGCTCGGGGCACCAACCCCAGTTATTGGGCTGGTGGTGATGTGCCCATCCAATCCAGCGGCAACTGCAAATCCCACTGAGCCTTCTCTGCGTTCACGCGCATCAACCGAAGAATTTCGTGGCAATGTGGCCTGGTTAAGGCGAGCCCGGCAATGGGCTCTGGCGGCATTTGCTGATCCGGCTCCGCTGGCAGATTCTGCCCGAGTATGGCCACGACAATCCCTTCACCCTGCGCCTCGACACGTGCCTCAGTAATCAGATAATGCACCCATGTTTCAGGCGCTGGCACAGCTTCCGCAGCCCCGCCGGACTCATTTTCCTGCTCACGCTCCTGATTTGCTTGCGCGGCAATTTGTGACCGGGCACCAATATGCTCAAGCGCCATCACTGTATCGTGCGCCTCATGGCCTTCACCTGCCGGATGGCTCTTCTTTAAAATCGTATTGATATGGTTGATTAAGCCGGTCAGGGCCCTACGCGACAACCAGCCCACGCGCCCCTCTCCTGAGGCCATGGTCAGCACCATCGCCATCCGATCTTCAAGGCCTGAGTAATTGAATCGAATCTGATGGACTCGCGGAAAACTCAACTCACTCATGGGGTTATTTACGCTTCACATGTTTAATCAAACGCGCTCGCTTGCGCTCCTGGCGCGGCGTCAAACGATTACGACGCCCCGAAAACGGATTCCCGCCCGTTCTCAGCTCAAGTCGAATTGGCGTACCCCATAAGCGAAGCGTTTTACGATATTGGTTTATTAAATAACGTTTGTACGACGCCGGCAAGGAAGACGTCTGATTGCCATGCACCACAATCGTTGGTGGATTTCGCCCCCCCTGGTGGGCGTAGCGCAGTTTAATTCGGCGCCCTCGTATCAGGGGTGGCTGATGTGCTTCTGTCGCTTCTTTAAGAATACGATTGAGCTCGGGCGTTGATAACTCCCGGCAAGCAGACTCATCAACGCGCACTACTTCCTCAAGCAAGCGGCCGACCCCGGTGCCATGGAGTGCTGAAATAAATCGAGGCCGCGCAAAATCAAGAAAGCCCAGCTTAACGTCAAGTTCACGGCGAATCCGTTCACGCGCATTCGGCTCCAGTCCATCCCACTTATTGACCGCAAGCACCAGACCACGCCCTGCCTGCATCACATGCCCGATCAAATGGGCATCCTGATCAGAAATCTCTTGCTGCGCATCCAGTACCATAATAACGACGCGCGCTGCTTCTATCGCCTGTAGCGTTTTAATAATGCTGAACTTTTCGACCGTCTCGTGGACACGGCTCCGGCGCCTCACGCCTGCGGTATCAATCAGCACAAAGGCCTGCCCATCCCGCTCAAACGGCACTTTAATGGAGTCTCGCGTAGTACCGGGCATGTCGTAAACGAGTACTCGCTCTTCCCCAATCAGTCGATTGACCAGGGTGCTTTTCCCAACGTTCGGGCGTCCCACAATTGCCACCGGAATGCCGCGCGTATCAATCGCCTCGGTGCCCTGCGCCTGACTTTCCTCATCCACCCCCTGGTCCGCGAGGACCGCCTCAATTAACTGACGCACCCCTCGACCATGCACAGCCGCAATTGGCCAGGGCATGCCGAGCCCTAACGAATGAAAGTCTGCGCCGGCCACGTCAGGATCAACGCCATCCGTTTTATTCATGACCAGCCAAACCGCTTTACCACGTTCTCTGATCTCACGCGCCAGGGCATCATCTCCTGGCGTAACGCCAATTCGCGCATCAACCAATAGCAGTACGATGTCAGCTTCATCCAGCGCACGCATCGCCTGGCTTTGCATCTTATGCCAGGTAATATCATCCGGCTCACCGAGCCCGCCGGTATCCACAACCACATAGGGCACCGGACCCACACGACCCATTCCATACTGTCGGTCGCGGGTTAAACCCGGAAAATCCGCAACCAGCGCATCCCGTGTTCGCGTTAACTGATTAAATAAAGTGGATTTGCCGACGTTCGGGCGACCGACCAGAGCAATGACAGGGTTTTTCATGGGGCGATCATAGCAGCCGACAGCAAGCGTTGGGTGTATTGCTCACGCGGTGCATCAAAAATTTCCGCCGTTGAACCGGTTTCCACAACACGCCCACCCTGCATCACCATGACCCGATGGCTCATGGCGCGCACAACTGCCAAGTCGTGACTGATGAATAGATAAGCCAATCCATGGCGAGCCTGCAGTTCCCGCAGCAGCTCTATCAGTTGGCTTTGAATCGACCGATCGAGTGCTGATGTTGGCTCATCCAAAATAATCACACGTGGCTTTAAAACCATTGCACGCGCAATCGCAACACGTTGTCTTTGGCCCCCGGAAAGTTCATGGGGAAAGCGTGGGGCCAATGTCGCAGAGAGCCCCACCTCTTCAAGTGCCTCGCCCGCCAATTGCTCGCGCGCTTGACGATCACGACCAATCTTGTGCACAGCCAGACCTTCGCTAATAATCTGCGCAACGGATAAGCGCGGGCTCAAACTGCCGAAGGGGTCCTGAAACACCACCTGCATTTCGCGCCGTAACGGCCGCAGGGCTTTTAGTGAAACCCCCATAATATCCCGCCCGCCTAAGCGCACCTGACCCGTCGCCAATTGCAGGCGTAATAACGCCATACCAAGTGTTGTCTTACCGGACCCACTCTCTCCAACAACGCCCAGCGTTTCACCGGCGTGTAAATTCAAGCTGATGTCGTCCACGGCCTTGAGGTGACTCACAACCCGGCCAAATAAGCCTTTACGCTTTGGAAACCAAACACGCAGGTGATCCGCCTCAAGCGCCACTTCCTGGCTGGCGACCCGCGCGGGCTGCCCTTTTGGCTCAGCGTCAATTAAAACCTTTGTATAAGCCGTTTTTGGTGACTTAAAAATCGTCTCGGTAGCTCCTTGCTCTAGGATCTCGCCATTGCGCATAACCGCGACCCGATCCGCGACCCGGCGCACCACGTTCAAATCATGGCTAATCAGGAGCATTGCCATGCCAAGACGAGATTTTAAATCGTCAAGCAGATTCAGAATTTCCGCCTGAATGGTGACATCCAATGCCGTTGTTGGCTCATCCGCTATCAGCAAGCGCGGGTTATTTGCGATTGCCATCGCGATCATGACCCGCTGCCGTTGCCCACCTGATAGTTCATGGGGAAATGCGCTTAAACGGCCCGCCGCTTCGGGCAATTGCACCAGCTCAAGCAGCTCGACAATACGATCTCGCGCGGCGGCAGCCCCCATGCCCTGATGAATTCGCAACGTCTCACCGATTTGCTTTTCTATGCTATGCAGTGGGTTCAGCGAGGTCATGGGTTCCTGAAACACGAGCCCCAGCGCCGCACCCCGTAATTGGCGTAGCCGCAGAGCCGATGCGCCGAGCAGCTCCTCACCTTCTAACTGAACACTGCCCCTCGGGTGATGTGCGAGTGGATAAGGCAGTAACTGCGGAATGGACAGTGCGGTCATCGACTTGCCGGAACCACTTTCACCAACCAGTGCCAAGGTTTCGCCCGCCGAAAGTGAAAAACTCACGTCTTTAACCGCCCAGCCCTCGACGCTTTGCGCTCCAAAACTCACTGCCAGGTGCTCAACAACCAATAACGGCGCGCTCATTTAGGCTTCTCCGCAAGCACCTTGCGCGGATCGAATGCATCACGGGCTGCCTCTCCGATAAACACGAGCAGAGTGAGCATGATGGCAAGCGTAAAAAAGGCCGTTAAACCGAGCCAGGGGGCCTGCAGATTCGCTTTACCCTGCGCGAGTAACTCACCCAGCGACGGTGAGCCGGGCGGAAGCCCAAAACCCAGAAAATCCAGTGACGTGAGTGTTGTAATAGACCCTGTCAGGATAAACGGCATGAAGGTAACGGTTGCCACCATCGCATTGGGTAATGCATGCCGGAAAATAATCACCCGATCCGACACACCCAATGCCTTTGCCGCTTTCACGTAGTCAAAGTTGCGCACACGCAAAAATTCAGCACGCACCACACCAACAAGCTGAGTCCAGCTAAACAGCAGCATAATCGTAAGCAGCCACCAAAAATTAGGCTGCACGAAACCGGCCATGATTATCAGCAAATACAACACCGGCAGGCCGGCCCAAATCTCAATAAACCGCTGGCCGTAAAGATCCGTTCTGCCGCCATAATAGCCCTGCATCGCGCCCACGGCCAC
>JAGXLT010000175.1 GCA_018334525.1 Gammaproteobacteria bacterium | reverse complement strand
ACCCATCGCAATCCCGCTAGAGCCGCCAATGCCTGAAAGCGAGGGGGGTGGGCCATCAGTTGCACCGGCCAGCACGGCCAGATCACCTCGCGTTCGCGCATGGGCAATGGCACCGGCCAGCTGCGCTGCCATCGTGACCAGGAAAGCCACTTCGGCATCGCTAAAACCAGCGTGCGCTACTCGCTGCACCACCAAAACGCCAAGGCGTGACTGATAGTGAATAATCGGCACGCCCAAAAAAGAGCGAAAGCGCTCTTCGCCGGTCTCAGGAAAATAGCGAAAACGCGGATGCTGATCGGCATCCTCCAGATTAATCGACTCCTGCCGTTCGGCAACGAGCCCCACCAACCCTTCGTTAACGGCAAGCCGCACTGTGCCGACGGCGCTGGCATTCAGCCCATGGGTACCCATTAAGCGCAGATAGTTCAGATCTTCTTCGTGCAAATAAACCGAACAGACATCAGCTGCCGTGGCAGATGCCACTTCATCCACCGCAATCTGCAGAGCCGCCGAAAAATCTGCCGCTGCGTTAACCGCGTGAACCACCCGATGCAGTGTTTCTAACACAGCCTAACCCCGTGCTGGTATCGCGGGGGCACCCGATGGAAATAATAGTGGCGAGAGCTCTTCTAACGCCCGTCGATAGACTTTGCGCTTAAATGCCACCACCGCGCCTAACGGTTCCCAATAAGAAACCCAGGCCCAGTCGTCAAACTCCGGCTCATTCGTTGCATCAAGACGCACCAGGCTGTCTTCGCATGCCAAACGCAGCAAGAACCACACTTGCTTTTGCCCGATACAGGTCGGGCGCTGTCGGCGTCGCACCAAATGCGCCGGCAGACGATAACGCAGCCACCCCTGCGTCGCGCCCAGAACGTTGACATGCTCCGGTTGCAATCCCACTTCCTCATTAAGCTCCCGATACAAAGCTTCTTCAGCACTTTCATTCTGCTGAATACCGCCTTGCGGAAACTGCCAGGCGTCCTGCCCAATGCGGCGCGCGAGCAAAACCCTACCCAGATCATTCGCAAGAATGATTCCGACATTTGGCCGAAAACCATCAGAATCAATCACTTGTAATACCACTCGTAACCTGTCGTTGTGTTCCATTCTTCCACATAGCAGAATTTCCCGCCAATTGAACATTGAAGGACACTGCATGCAGCTCGCCATTTTTGATCTGGACAACACATTACTCGGGGGTGATAGCGACTATCTTTGGGGGCGCTATTTAATCTCACGCGGTGCGGTGGAGCATAGCGACTACGAAGCAGCGAATGAGCGCTTTATGCGGGAATATGAAGCGGGCCAGCTGGATATTGAAAGGTTTCTGGCATTCTCGCTGCGCCCATTGGCCAATACACCCCATGAGGTGTTACTGGAATGGCGCAATGCGTTTATCGAAGAGCATATTCAGCCCTCCGTGCTGCCGGCCGCGAAAACACTGGTTGAACAACACCGCGCAAACGGTCATGGATTAATGATCATTACGGCCACCAATCGCTTTGTTACCGAACCGATTGCCGAGTTATTTAACATCCCCATTTTACTGGCCACCGCGCCGGAGTTTGTGGATGGCGCATTTACCGGGGAATATGTCGGTATACCCACGTTCCAGCAGGGCAAAGTACAAGCTTTGCAACAGTGGCTGGATGAAGAGGGCCGAATGACATCAGCCCTGCACTTTTATAGCGACTCCCATAACGACCTGCCATTACTGGAACACGTTGACCACCCGGTTGCCGTTGATCCGGATCCGCAGCTGAGCACTATTGCCCGCGAGCGCGGCTGGCCGATAATATCGTTACGTCAGGGCAAAACGCCCATCGCCATCACTGAAAACTGAAAACTGAAAACTTCAAACAGAGATACACACACCATGTTTCGTTTACTCATCGCACTGGTTTTCATAGCGAGCGCCAGCCTGGCGCAGGCCGAAATGCACTTTGAGGATGTGTGGTCGCGCGCCACCGCACCCGGGCTACAAACCGGTGCGGTGTATTTCACACTACGTAACGATCGTGCCGAAGGTGATCGAATGGTGGGCGTGGAAACCGATCGCGCGGCCCGCGTTGAACTGCATCAAACCGTTGAAGAAGGCGGCAATAGCCGAATGATGCACACCCCGGAAGTGCGCGTACCGGCGAACGGCACCGTGATTTTTGAACCCGGCGGTCGGCATGTGATGCTTATGGGCCTGAACGAAGCACTGACAGAAGGCGAGGTATTTACCATCACCTTACTTTTTGAGCGCGCCGGCCCCATCACCCTTGAGGTTGATGTTCGCCCAGCCACCTATATGGGGCATAGCCATTAAATGACTTTCGAAAAGCGGCGCTCCATCGGCGCCGCGTTCAGATAGGCATCAAACGGCATTGCCACATTACGCAGGAAAAACCGCCCGGCTTCGCTAACCTTTAACCAGTTGCATCCAATTTCGACCATGCCATCGTCCTGCAATGGAGCCAGCGCTGTCAGTGCCTCGTCGAAATACTGCCGAAATACCACGCCATGGCGCTCTTCAATGGCATCAAAATCGACATAATGCCGACACATCACTGCCTGAATCACATCACGCCGCAGCCGATCGTCTGCCGATAGTTCCACACCGCGCCATACCGGCAAGCGACCCGCGGCCACTGCTTCCGCATGCCCCTCCGGATCACGCCGATTCTGACAATACGCATCCCCGATCTGACCGATAGAAGAAGCCCCTAAGCCAATCAGATCCAAATCGGGCCGGGTTGCATACCCCTGGAAATTACGATGCAAGGTGCCTTCGTTGGCCGCCTGCGCTAATTCATCATCGGGCAGGGCAAAGTGGTCCATGCCGATATACTGATAACCGGCGGCCGCCAGCCGCTGCATGGCCTCTATCAGCAAAGTCAGCTTCACGCCCGCAGGTGGCAGGCTGTCATCAGCAATCTGCCGCTGAATGCGAAACATCTGCGGCATATGCGCATAGTTATACAACGCGATTCGATCCGGCCTAATCGCCAACACCGCATCAAGGGTGCGCGACAAGCGCTCTGGCGTTTGCAGCGGCAGTCCATACATCAAATCAAGATTGACCGAGCGAAAGCCGTTCTGCCGGGCAGCCGCCACGACATCCGCCGTTTCTTGCACGCCCTGAATCCGATTAATGGCCTTTTGCACATCCGGGTCAAAATCCTGCACACCCAGACTGATTCGGTTAAACCCGAGCTCGGCCAGCTTTGCGACGCGATCGCGGTCGACCGTTCGCGGATCAATTTCGATAGAAAACTCGCGCTGCTCCGGCGGGGCCAGCGGAAAGCGCTGCCCGAT
>JAGXLT010000174.1 GCA_018334525.1 Gammaproteobacteria bacterium | reverse complement strand
AAGCGTTAGCGATGGCTGGCTAGTTCGATGACTAAGCATGAGAGAGCCGAAGGGCAATATCCACCATTCGGTTGGAAAATCCCCATTCGTTATCAAACCAACAAAGGATCTTTGCAAATCGCAAATCAGCGACACGGGTCCGGCTCAGATCAATGATCCCGGAGCGGGGGTCATGATTGAAATCCACGGAGCTGACAGGGTCAGTGCTGACGGCAATAACCCCACCCCATTGTGTTGAGCTAAGGCGGGTGAAAAGTTCGTTGAGTTGCTCTGCGGTTGTGGGCTGACGAAGGTTTAAGCTGATATCCATGGCGGAAACATTGGTGGTGGGCACACGTATATGAGTGCATTCAATTTTGTTTGCTAGAGATGGAAGTAGGCGCGCGATCCCCTTGGCAAGCGCCGTATCAATGGGAACCATTGCATTCAGCGCCGCTCTGCCGTGCTCGATGGTATCGGTGATAGGCTGATCGTTCATCGCAGCATGTAGTGTTGTGGAGCCACCTTGCAGGATCCCAAAGGATGAATCGATCTCAGCCAGAAGTGGCACTAGGCAATTTGTTGTGCATGAACCTGCCGATATGATTCGGTCGGTAGCGCGCAGCTTATGACCATTGAATCCGCCGATAATAGTTGCATCAACGTCTTTGGTGGCAGGGTTGGAAAACAGGATCTTATTCGCGCCGGCAGTAAGGTGCGCGTTGCCCTGTTCCCGATTGGCGGGTTGTCCACTGCAATCCAGAACAAGATCAATACCAAGCCGTTCCCAGGGCAGGTCAGTAGCGGATTCACCTGGCAGCAACTGAATGCTCTGTTCACCGATAGTCAGCGAGTTTTTTCCTGCTGAGACGGGTGCCTGCATTCGGCCATGGTTGCTGTCATACCGCGTTGCTAATGCGATTGAATCCGGATCACCGGGCTGATTAATGGCTACTATCTCAAGTGCCTGAGTGTCGGCTCGCTCGATAATAGCGCGCATGACGCCACGTCCAATGCGGCCATAACCGTTAATCGCAATGCGGAGATTCATGCGCGCGAGCCCTCGTGATAAGCAATTGAGTGTGGCATCCTCTGCCGCCTAGGATAAACCCTATGAGGATGCTTATGGCACTTTTAGAGCACGGTCATTCACCACGCGCGATTAAGGAACGCTTGGATCTTGAGCATCAGCCCAGTTATCTGCGGGATGCAATTCTTGGTGGAATTGATGGCTGCGTCACTACTTTTGCTGTGGTTGCCAGTGTTGCCGGTGCGGGATTGCCGGGTATTGTTGCTTTGGCGCTTGGAGTTGCCAGCTTGATTGCTGATGGCTTCAGTATGGGGGTTAGCAACTACCAGGGCGTTAAAAGTGATCGGGATGCGGTTAACCGCGCACGTGCGATGGAAAATCGTCATATTCGCCAGGTGCCGGACGGTGAGCGTGAAGAAGTACGCCAGATATTTGCTCGCAAGGGGTTTGATGGCGATATTCTCGAGGAAATTGTCGAGCGAATTTCTGAAGATGAAGCGCTTTGGGTCGAGACGATGCTTCGTGAGGAGCATGGTCTTGATCTTCGTGGAATCAGCCCGCTAAAGGCGGCAATGTGGACATTCTTTGCTTTCATCATAGTTGGCGCTATCCCGCTATTGCCATTTCTGCTGCCCTCGCTCGGATTACAAGTGGCCTTCATGACAAGCATCGCCATGACGGGAGTGACTTTTTTTGGTATCGGCTTTGCGAAAGGCGTCATCGTTGGTGAAAAACGCTGGCGTTCCGGACTTGAAACATTACTAATGGGGGGTGGGGCAGCGCTGATCGCCTACTGGATTGGTGGATTATTTGAGCCGATGGTGGCAGATCTGGGGGTTGCGGTGATGTCCTGATAAGATGCAGGTAGATACTTCAGGAAGAGGATTTAGAAAATGACCAGCCCAACTAAAATAATTCTTGTGCCAGTAGACAGCTCAGAAGGCGCCACGCAAGCGGCGGCATACGCTGCCGGTCTGGCTGAGGCGCTTAATGTTCCATTGCGGTTGCTATTCGCCTTCCCAAAAGATCCTGTTGAGGCATTCGGTATCCCGACTGAGGCCCCGCGTGCCAAGGAATTAGAGTATTACGCGCCGGAGGCCTTTGCCCGGCTTCGTGATGTAAGTGCCGAAAAGGTCTTTGCATCTGCGCGCGAGGCGATTGGTGAAATCGGGGCGGAAATCCAGGAAGAAATCATTGCAGGACCAGCGGGTGACGCAATTGTGGAGCACGCCGAGAGCACACCGGGGGCAATGATTGTTATTGGAAGTCGCGGTATGGGAACCCTGCGCGAAATGCTGCTCGGCAGCGTCAGCCAGCGCGTGTTACATCACGCCCCCTGTCCGGTCACCGTCGTTCGCTGAGGCAGTGCGTCGATTAGCGCTACGGGCAAAGTTGCTCGGGCAACAGCTGGTTGAGCAGCAGCTTAAGCTGGTGTTGGCCGAGTCATGCACCGGGGGCTGGGTTGCCAAGGTCTGCACGGATGTTCCGGGCAGCTCTAGGTGGCTTGAATATGGCATCGTTTCTTATAGCAACTCTGCTAAACGGCAACTATTAGGGGTTTCAGCCGATACGCTGCGAAAGAACGGGGCAGTCAGTCAGGAAGTCGCTTTTGAGATGGCTCAGGGTGTTGTTGCCGGGGATCCCGGACGGCTGGCAATCGCCGTTACGGGTATTGCGGGCCCTGATGGCGGCAGTGATGAAAAGCCGGTTGGGTTGGTCTGGTTTGCGTGGTTATTAGGTAATCGCTGGTCTGAGAGCGAGTCTGCTATTTTTGAAGGCAGTCGGGAAGCGGTGCGTGAGCAAAGTGTTGAGTTTGCTATTGAAGGCGCGCTGACTCGCCTTTCTGCTTCAGCAATCCGCTAAACGGTGCTTGTCACAATGGGCTTGGGGTGGGAGGTTGCATGCTTCTATGGGATAATCACACGGTTATATAAATGCCGCCGCAACCGCAGGAGAATCAGATGGATGAAGATCGCAAAAAGGCCCTAGGCGCAGCACTCGGGCAAATTGAAAAGCAGTTTGGAAAGGGTGCCGTAATGCGCATGGGAGATGCGCGGGCGGTTGGCAGTGTGCCGGTTATTTCCACTGGGTCTCTCACCCTGGACGTGGCGCTGGGTATTGGTGGCATCCCGCGGGGTCGGGTCATTGAAATTTACGGTCCGGAGTCCTCCGGCAAAACAACCATGACTCTGCAGGCTATTGCAGAGGCACAAAAGGCGGGCGGGACAGCGGCTTTTGTTGACGCGGAGCACGCCCTTGATCCGGATTATGCTGAAAAGCTTGGCGTGAACGTTGAGGACTTGTTGATCTCT
>JAGXLT010000173.1 GCA_018334525.1 Gammaproteobacteria bacterium | reverse complement strand
GATTCATGTGATCGACGCATCCGATCCGGCCCGAGAAGACAATGCACGCGAAGTGCAGGCAGTATTAGAAGCACTTGGCGCGGAATCCGTGCCACAGCTTCGCGTTTATAATAAAATTGACCGTCGCGACTTACCGCCGCGTTTGGAGCGAGACGATGATGGTCACATCACCGGGGTCTGGCTATCCGCCGCAACAGGCGAGGGGCTCGATCTGCTGCGTCAGGCCATTGCAGAACGGGTCAGGGCTGACCAGGCCAGAGGCGTGATTGAGCTACCTGCCACGGCGGGCCGTTTACGAGCCAAATTCTATGAGTTGGGTGATGTACTAGGAGAAGAGATAACAGCGGAGGGCCGTATTCGGCTTGCTGTTGAGCTACCAAGGCGAGAGCTGGATCGTCTCTATCAGCACGAAGGACTTAACGAAGAGCTTATGCCATTTGCAGCTTCCGGGTTGCCCGCAGAGGCTGCAGCTCTTTAGAATCTACCGGCTATCACACTGGAGAATATAATGGCGTGGAATGAACCTGGCGGGGATAATCGTGACCCATGGAGCGGCGGTGGCCCTGGCGGTGGGGGTCGCGGTAATCAAGGCCCACCGGACTTGGATGAGGTGATTCGCAAAGTAAAAGCCAGCCTTGGAGGCATGTTTGGCGGGCGCGGCAAGCGCTCCGGCCAGGGTGGTGGCTTTGGTGGTAGCAATGGCGAGCGCAGCGGTGGTGCGGGTGGCCCGAGCGCCAAAGGCGTAATGTTAATTGTGGGGCTGGTCTTTTTGGGCTGGCTTGCCTCCGGTATTTATATTGTGGACGAAGGAACACGCGGAGTCGTAACCCGATTCGGTGAGTTTCAGCGGATTTCAATGCCTGGGCCGCATTGGCATATTCCGTACCCGGTGGAAGCCACTGAGCGCGTTGATGTTGCCACCCGCCGAACGATCACGGTGGGTTATCAGGCAATTTCTGCGCAACAGACACGCCCAATCCTCAGCGAGGCGCTCATGCTGACTGAGGATGAGAACATCGTGAACGTGCAGCTAGCGGTGCAGTATGAGGTATCAGATCCGGAAGATTTCCTGTTCAACTTTGTTGACCCTGAACAAACGCTCAAAGAGCTGACTGAGAGCGCCCTGCGCGAAACGGTCGGTAAGCGGGTGATGGATTTTATTCTGACGGAAGGCCGTGCGGAGGTTGCACAGAATACGCTGTCTCTGATCAACGAAGGCTTGGCTCTGTATCAGGCCGGTATCGAGGTCCGAGAGGTGATTATTCAGGATGTGCAGCCACCCGAGCAGGTGCAGGGGGCGTTTGAAGATGCCATTCGTGCGCGAGAAGATCGGGAGCGTTTAATTAACCAGGCCGAAGCCTATCGTAATGAAATTATCCCTCGGGCTGAGGGTGAAGCCGCAAGGATTCGCGAAGACTCTCTCGCCTATCAGGCCCGCATCGTGCAGGCCGCTGAGGGTGAGTCCAGCCGGTTTTCTCAGCAGCTGGCTGAATATCTGAAGGCCCCAGCCGTTACGCGTGATCGGCTTTATCTCGATACGATGGAGCGGGTGTTAGGGCGCAGCGGTAAGGTCCTGATCGATGTGGAGGCCAATGCACCGCTGATGTATCTGCCACTGGAGCGGATGATTCGTCAATCAGCCACCCCAGAAGATGCTGACTCGAATCAGCGCATGTCCTCGGATAATGCAACGAGTTTTGGCTCGAGCAGTGTTCAGGGTACCGATGCAACAGCCAGCAGCCGTCTAAGAACACGGGAGACCCGCTAAATGAAACGGTTTACACCTTTAATTGTTGTTTTTGTTGTCTTAGCGGCGGTGGGCGTAACGTTTGGAACGTTTACGGTTCATGAGACCGAGCGAGCGATTAAATTCAGGCTCGGTGAAGTGGTCCGTGATGACTTTACCCCGGGATTGTATTTTCAAATTCCGTTTGTGAACAACGTGCGCAAAATTGATGCTCGCGTGCAAACTCTCGACGAAGACGCTCAGCGATTTCTGACGATAGAGCAGAAAAACCTGATCGTAGACTCGTTTGTTAAATGGCGGGTCAATGACGTATCACAGTACTACGTGACGGTGGCCGCGGATCCAAGACGCGCGAATTTACGGTTGTCTGAAATCATTCGTGATGGACTGCGTAATGAGTTTGGTAAACGTCGGGTGGAGGATGTCATCTCAGGCGATCGTGCCGATATTATGACGATTCTTACCGAGGCAGCCGGAATTGCCGGTCAGTCGCTTGGCATTCAGGTGCTGGATGTCAGAATTAAGCGTGTCGATCTGCCGGAAGGCGTCAGTGAATCGGTCTTTAATCGAATGGTCGCGGCGCGTGAACGCGTGGCACGTGAGTTTAGGGCCGAAGGGCAGGAAGAGGCGGAGCGTATTCGTTCGGCAGCTGATCGCCGGCGCTCAGAGATTCTGGCCGGTGCACGCCGGGATGCTGAAGAGCGTCGAGGTGAGGCCGATGCGCAGGCAACGGCGATTTATGCCGATGCGTTTCAGGCAGAGCCGGAATTCTATCGCTTTAAGCGCAGTCTGCAGGCCTACGAAACGACATTTAACAGCAAAGATGACCTGCTTGTGTTGTCGCCCAACTCGGAGTTTTTCCGGTACTTTGATCAGCTTGATGACTTGATTATCGAGTAGTATTGATGATCCAGGATCTCCTCACAGCCTTCGCGCTGCTGTTGGTTATTGAGGGGATCCTCCCTTTTTTGAGCCCCCGAACAATGCGTAAAGCGCTATTTAGTATTGTGCAAAACAACGATAAGGCCTTGCGCATCACAGGCCTTATGACCATGCTTGCCGGGCTTTTGTTGTTATACCTGGTTCGCTAGTCGTTGAGTGGGGGAGGGATGAATAAAATGCACGTTAGCAAAGAAAGCGCATGGCTACTGCCCGATGCGATTGAAGAAGTGCTGCCACCTGCTGCCAGTCAGCTTGAGCAGCTGCGACAATCAGTGCTTCAGATCTGTTCACTTTGGGGGTATGAGCAAGTCATGCCACCGACGATTGAGTTTCTCGAGTCGCTGCTTTCCGGTTCGGCGCATGATCTCGATTTAGATACCTTTAAGCTGACTGATCAGCTCAGCGGACGAATGATGGGGGTGCGCGCAGACATTACGCCACAGGCCGCGCGTATTGATGCTCATCAGTTGAAGTCCGCGGGGCCGACTCGCCTGTGCTATACCGGCACTGTGCTTAAAACCCGACCGGACGGGCTTGGCAATTCCCGCAATCCATTGCAGATGGGTGCTGAGCTCTACGGCCATGCCGGGGTGGAAAGCGACATTGAAGTTATTGCATTAATGGTTCAGGTGCT
>JAGXLT010000172.1 GCA_018334525.1 Gammaproteobacteria bacterium | reverse complement strand
GGCTTTCATCTCAACACCTTCAATCATGTGGCGCCTTTATTGGACTGGCAGGCCAACCGATTGGCCGAGCCAGCATAAATACCGCGTTTTCGGGGTTGCGACGAGCGTTGGATAGTGGTCGAATCAGCCCATGGAAAATTTTGAATTTTTGCAGCATGCACAAACGTTAGCGATAGGGTTTGCGATCGATTTAGCGATTGCCGTCGTTATATTAATGGTGGGGCGCTGGTTGTCGCGTCTTGGCCGAAAGCTGGCCACTAAGGGGATGGAGCGCATCGGGGCAGACGCTTTGGTAGTGCGGTTTGTCGGCTCCATTGTAAGCATTCTGATTCTGGTGGTTGCGCTGCTGGCGGCAATTAACCAGTTAGGCGTACAAACTACGTCATTGCTGGCTATTTTGGGTGCGGCCGGCCTGGCGGTGGGTCTGGCGCTGCAGGGGTCATTGTCAAATTTTGCAGCGGGTGTGCTGCTGCTAAGTCTTCGTCCCTACCGGATGGGTGATTACATTGAAGGTGCCGGGGTTGCCGGCACGGTCGATGAGCTACAGCTGTTTACGACGGTTTTAAACACCCCGGATAACCGACGCATCATCATTCCCAACAGCCAGATGATGAATGGAACGATTGTGAATTACTCGGCGTATTCCACGCGTCGTGTGGATCTGGTGGTGAGCGTGAGTTATGACGCACCGGCCGATCAAGTCAGCCGTGTGCTGAATCAGGTGATTGAAAGTGATCAGCGAATTCTTAGCGACCCGGAGCCGTTTTTGCGGATGAGTGGCCATGCGGATTCAGCCGTTGAGTGGACAATTCGGGCGTGGGTGAAAACAGAAGACTTCTGGCCGGTCCATTGGGATCTGGTCGAGGGAACCAAGCGTGCGCTTGATGAAGCGGGCATTGCGATTCCCTATCCGCAACGCGATGTGCACGTTTATCAGCACAAAGCCGACTGAGCTGCTTTAACAATCGACTCGCTATCTACGCCGAAGTAGGCGCGTAGCGCTTCGCGTGTATCTGAACGGCCGAAATCATCGGTGCCCAGCACAGTCAAAGAGGCGTCTAAATAAGGTGCAATACGTGCCGGCCAGGCAGAAACGTAATCGCTGGCGGCAATAATCGGGGTGCTGCCGTTTAGGCAGTTACTGATTCGGCTGTTTTCCGCTTTGCCGGCGTTGCGGCAGGCTTGAGCATCACGCTCAAGCTCGCTGTAGCTGGTTGCGCTCCATACCTCTGCGGCGATGCCCATCGCCTCAAGTGCCTCGGCCGCTTTAATCACTTCGCGCAAAATTGTGCCGGAGCCAAGCAGACGGATCTGCGGCGGTGTTTTGCCAGCGGCTTCGCGATAGCAATAAAGGCCGCTCAGAATATCCTCAGATTGCACATGATCCGGTAATGCCGGCTGCGGGTAAGCCTCGTTCATCACGGTGAGGTAATAGAAAACATCGCGCTGCTCAACGAGCATTTCGTGCATGCCCCGATCCATGATCGTGGCGAGCTCAAAGCCAAATGCCGGGTCCCAGCTGCGGCAATTGGGAATGGTCGCCATAAAGACATGGCTGCTGCCGTCCTGATGCTGCAGGCCTTCGCCGTTCAGGGTGGTGCGCCCTGCGGTGGCGCCGAGTAGAAAGCCGCGTGCGCGTTGCTCAGCAGCAGCCCACATTAAATCGCCAATGCGCTGAAAACCGAAGATGGAGTAGTAAATATACATCGGTAGCATTGCGGTGCCATGGGCGCTGTAGGCGGTGCCGGCTGCAATCCAAGAGGCCATTGCGCCCGCCTCTGAAATGCCTTCCTCGAGCAATTGTCCTTGCGCATCTTCACGATAAGCCAGCATCGAATCGGCATCTTGCGCTTTGTATTGCTGCCCCTGCGGGTTGTAGATGCCGATCTGCCGAAACAGGTTGGCGATGCCGAAGGTGCGTGCCTCGTCTGCAACAATCGGCACGATGCGCGGGCCAAGCGTTGGGTCTCGCAGCAGGCCGCTGAGCAGTCGGGCCCACACCATCGTGGTCGACAACGGACGTTCAGTTTCCTGTAGGGCAAACGCGCCGTATTGTTCCAGTGGCGGAACGGCGATGGGGTCAGCGGTTTGCTGACGCGCCGGCAAATACCCGCCCAGCTGTTCGCGGCGATGGTGCAGGTATTGCATCTCCGGGCTATCCGCTGCCGGCCGGTAGAACTGCAGTGCTTTAACCGCCTCATCATCGAGCGGCAGGTTAAAGCGATCACGAAAGGCGAGCAGAGCTTCCTCGTCCAGCTTTTTTTGCTGATGGCTGGTCATGGTGCCCTGGCCCCAATGCCCCATGCCGTAGCCTTTTTTGGTTTTTGCCAGGATCACGGTGGGGCGGCCGTTGTTCTGCATGGATTGCAGATAAGCCGCGCTGATTTTGATGGGTTCATGTCCGCCACGGCGTAGCCGGTCGATCTGATCATCAGTCATATGCGCAACAAGCGCCTGCAGGCGTGGGTCTCTGGCGAAGAAATGTTCGCGGTTAAATTGCCCATCGGTAGCTGCCAGTGTTTGGAAATCGCCATCCAGCGTTTTATCCAGATATTCGGTAAGGACTCCTTCGTTATCCCGGGCAAAAAGAGCATCCCAGTCAGAGCCCCATAGCACCTTAATGACGTTCCAACCCGCGCCGCGAAACAGTCCCTCAAGCTCCTGAATAATCTTGCCATTGCCGCGCACCGGCCCATCGAGCCGCTGCAAATTGCAATTAATCACAAAGGTCAGATTATCCAACCCCTCACGCGCCGCCAGCCCAAGCGCACCAAGGCTTTCAGGCTCATCCATCTCCCCATCACCGAAGATGCCCCAAACATGCCTGTCCTTATAGTTGCCCGAATCATCCCCAATGCCCCGCGCGGCCAAATAGCGCATAAATCGGGCCTGATATACCGCTTGTAACGGGCCTAGGCCCATTGATCCGGTGGGGAACTGCCAGAAATCCGGCATGAGCCACGGATGCGGGTAAGACGACAGGCCGCCGCCATTCACCTCGCGACGGTAATGGTCGAGCTGCGATTCGCTAAGGCGCCCTTCCAGATAGGCGCGTGCGTAAACACCAGGGGCTGAGTGTGGTTGCAGGAACACCAAATCGCCGGGGCCATCATTAACGCTGGCGCGAAAACAATGATTAAACCCGACTTCAAACAGATCGGCGGCCGAGGCATAGCTTGCAATATGCCCGCCTAAGCTTGCGTCTTGACGGTTAGCCCGCACCACCATGACCAGTGCATTCCAACGAATAATCGCGCTCAAGCGTTCTTCGATCGTGATGTCACCGGTAAAGGGAGGCTGGTCCTCCGGGTTAATCGTGTTGCGATACGG
>JAGXLT010000171.1 GCA_018334525.1 Gammaproteobacteria bacterium | reverse complement strand
AACAGCAGAATCGCTTAAGTGATCGGCTTAACGCGCAGTGGCTGGAGCAGGTCTTACTAGAAGCACCCGCCCTACCTAGCGCTCAAGAATAACAACCGCCATGGCGTAAGCGCGCTCATCGCTAATGCTTAAGTGCGTGCTCGATACGCCCAACCATTCGGCTCGTGCGGCTGCCGGCCCATTGAACACGAGCTGAGGGGCACCGGTGGCGCCATGCGCCACTATTAGATCGTGAAAGCCTGCCTCCGCACCAATCCCGCAACCCAGTGCTTTAGCGGCAGCTTCCTTGGCAGCAAATCGCCGTGCTAACAAAGCCGCCGGGGCTACGGCGTCGACAAACTCGAGGTATTCCGGCTCACTCAATAAACGCCTGGCAAAGCGCTCTCCATGCGCTGCAAAAATTTTCTGCAGGCGTGCAATTTCGACGATATCAGTGCCCAGGCCGACAATGCTCAACGCCGCGCATCCTGAATCAGTTTCTTCATCTCGCGCACCGCTGCCTCAAATCCGCTAAATACCGATCGCGCCACAATACTATGGCCGATATTCAGCTCGGTAACTTCGCGTAGCGCGGCAATGGGTGCCACGTTGTGATAGTGCAGACCATGTCCTGCATTAATCTGCAGGCCCAAGGAATGTCCCAGTACGGCCGCATCATGAATACGCTGAAACTCCGTATGAATGGCCGTATCCGTATCCGCGTCAGCAAACTGCCCGGTATGCAGCTCCACGACCTGCGCACCGGCCGCAACGGCGGCATGCAGCTGATCCGGTTCGGGATCAATAAATAATGACACTCTGATACCTGCGCCCTGCAGCTCAGTGGTTGCCTCCGTGACCCGCGCGAGCTGCCCGGCCACATCAAGCCCCCCTTCGGTAGTAAGCTCTTCCCGCCGCTCAGGCACCAGGCAGCAATCAGTGGGCTGGATACGCTTGGCGATATCAATCATCTCGCCAGTCACCGCCATTTCAAAATTCATGCGGGTTTGTAATGCTGCGGCTAATCGAGCGACATCCTGATCATTAATATGCCGGCGGTCTTCGCGCAAGTGCACAGTTATCACGTCTGCGCCGGCCTGCTCGGCGATCAGTGCCGCGAGCACCGGATCGGGATACCGGGTACCACGCGCCTGTCGCAACCCGGCAACATGATCGACATTAACGCCGAGTAGCGGCTCTAAACAGCCTTGATGATGCGCCATTCTTAAACAGCTCCTTTGTCTGGGAAGCGGGCATAAAGCTCGCGAGATTTTAGTGGCTTTGACCCTAAATGGGGTTGCAGCGCAGCACGCATCAGCCCTCGGCTGGCGCGCGCTATTTCAGCGCTTATCTTTGGTTGCGCCAATCCAATCAGCGTTGCGCCTGATACGATAAGCCCGGCAGCGGCGGGGTTATGCACCGGCTCTGCACCGCGCTCTGGATCGTAACGATACCATTGCTCAGGCTTCAATAAAGCCCCGCCCAGCTCATGGGTTAACGGTAATCCATAACCGAGCATTTGCAGTAAATCCCGCTCAAAAGTGCGCAGGGCAACGGCCTCGTCAAATTCGGGCATTGCCAAACGCTCTAAGGCGGTCAAATACCCTTCAAAAAGACCGGGGTGGGGGTCGTGCCTTGCCAACAAACGCAATAACAGCTCATTTAAGTAAAACCCGCTAATTAACGGACGCCCGCGCAACACAAATGGCTGGCCAGCGGGCTCTACCTGCCGCAGGCTGCCTAATTCCCCCCGCAGGCGCCAATCTAAAGCCACCGGCCTGAAGGGTTGGAGTAATGCCGCGGTCTGGGAACGCGCACGACGCACACCGCGGGCAACCAGACCCAATCGGCCCTGACTGCGCGTTAAGGTTTCAAGCAATAAACTCGTGTTGCGATAAGCCCGGGTGTGTAGAACGAATGCCGGCTCAAGCGACATTAATCAGCATATCCTAACGATTGCAGAATACGCGCATCATCCGACCAGCCCTCTCTAACCTTCACCCAGATTTTAAGATACACGCGGCCGCCAAAAACCCGCTCCATTTCGTGGCGCGCATCGGTACCAATCTGCTTGGCTCGGCTACCGCCTTCACCTATCACGATTTGGCGCTGACCACGTCGCTCTACCCAAATAATGGCGGCAATACGCCGCAGCTGACCCTCTTGCTCAAAGGCTTCAATTTCAACGGTGCTGGCATAGGGCAGCTCGTCACCCAGCGCCAGGGTGAGCTGCTCGCGCACCAGCTCAGCTGCCATAAACCGCTCGCTACGATCGGTAATCTGATCCTGCGGAAATAACGGGGGCGATTCCGGTAACTGTTTAAGAATCGCGTCTTCCAGTGCAACCAGATTATCGGCTTTCAGGGCTGAAATCGGCACGATGGCAGCGAAGTCATAGCGTTTACTCAGCCTTTGAATTTCAGGAAGCAGCTGGTTTTTATCGCGCACCCGATCGACTTTATTAACCGCCAGGATCACCGGACTGCGCACCGCACTAAGGCGGCGCAACACCAGATCTTCACCTTCGCCCCATCGCCCGGACTCAACCAGCATCACCACGACATCAACATCAGCCAGCGCACTGCCTGCCGCATCGTTCAGATAGCGATTCATAGCGGTCTTGCCGCCGTCATGAATACCGGGCGTATCGACATACACAATTTGCGCATCGTCACGCTGATGAATGCCCTGAATACGATGCCGGGTTGTTTGCGGCTTACGCGTCACGATAGAGATTTTTTGCTCTAACAAAGCATTCAGCAGGGTGGATTTACCCACATTGGGTCGGCCAACCAGCGCCACGAACCCGGCCTTAAACCCTTCTGGAACCTCAGTCATTAATCAGACTCCGTTGCAGGGTCATCAATACCCAGTTTAGTTAATAAATCAGCCGCAGCGGCCTGCTCGCCAGCACGACGGCTGCCTGCACTACCCGAACCCACCAATGAAACGGTGTCGACCCGACAAGACACGGCAAACACCTGCTCGTGCGCTCGGCCCGTAAGCTCATCCACCTGATACTCCGGTAAAGGCAGTTGGCGACTTTGCAGATATTCCTGCAGTCGGGTTTTGGGATCTTTCTTGGCTTTCATCTTAGGCAGATCAGCAAAATGTTTGACGTACAGCCGCTGAATCAGGTCTTTACACGCGTCGAAACCGCCATCCAGATAGACCGCACCCAGAACAGCCTCAAGCGTATCGGCAAGGATAGAATCACGCCGATGACCGCCACTTTTGAGCTCGCCACCACCCAACTCAACATAATTGCCAAGCTCAATGCTGCGCGCGATGCCTGCCAATGCCGACTTATTCACCAAAGCAGCCCTAAGCCGGCTTAAATCACCTTCCTGAAGA
>JAGXLT010000170.1 GCA_018334525.1 Gammaproteobacteria bacterium | reverse complement strand
GGGATCGGGCAGTCCTGACAGGCCCAGCACAACTGCTGGGGTCGAAGGACCCGCCTCTTCGATGCGCTCACCGCGCTCATCAAGCAGCGCCCGAACGCGACCATATTCACTGCCGGAGATAATATTATCCCCTTGACGAAGCACACCGTTGCGAATCAGTACGGTAGCCACCGGACCGCGACCGCGATCTAGGCTCGACTCCACGACCACACCTGTCGCCGGACAATCCTGCACGGCCGTCAGCTCAAGCAACTCAGCCTGCAGAGCAATGGCACTAAGCAGATCCTCAACCCCTTCGCCGGTTAATGCAGAACAGTGAACAAACTGCGTGTCACCACCCCATTCTTCCGGTATCACTTCAAGGGCGCCCAGCTCCGATTTCACACGCTCCGGATCTGAATCTTCTCGGTCAATTTTATTAACCGCTACAACAATTGGAACACCCGCTGCACGAGCATGCTTAACCGCTTCCTCAGTCTGCGGCATGACACCGTCATCGGCTGCAACGACCAGCACAACAACATCGGTTACCTGCGCCCCGCGGGCACGCATGGCGGTGAACGCTTCATGCCCCGGTGTATCGAGAAAGGTCAATTCCCCACGATCACTCTTTACGCGGTAAGCTCCGACGTGCTGGGTAATCCCGCCGGCTTCTCCCGAAGCCACTTTCGCCCGACGGATATAGTCCAGCAGTGTTGTCTTACCATGATCGACATGACCCATGATTGTGACGACTGGCGGCCGAGTTATCTGCTCACCCTCCGGCTCACCCGAGCGGCCAAAAACCGCTTCCTCTAAATCTTCTTCGCGAACCACATGCGGACGATGGCCCATTTCTTCGACCAGCAAAACGGCCGTATCCTGGTCAATTGCCTGGTTAATAGTGGCCATCACGCCCTGCTTCATCATCTCTTTGATCAGATCAGCCGCCTTAACGCTCATGCGTTGCGCCAGCTCACCCACCGTAATGGATTCCGGTATCTGGACATCGCGCACTACCGGCGCAGTCGGCCGCTCAAACTCCTGCTGCAACGCCGTACTTGCAGCGCCCGCAGGCCCACGCGCCGAGCGCGCTGTACGTCCATCAGGCTTTTTGCGCCCTTTGCCTTTTCCACGAGAGGCCTTTCGCGCTGCCCGCTCTTCTGATTCACGCTCGCGTTTAGCTTCAGCGGCTAACCGTTTACGCTCTTTTTCATCTTCAATTTCTTTTTTACGGGCAGATTCAGAATCGGTCTTTGCCTGCTCTGCCTCAATATCCGCAATAGATGGCTCCTCCTCGGGGGCTGTCTCAGGCTCCGGAGTCGCTTCAGCCTTTTGCTGCTCATCAGAGGACGCTGCGGCCGCTTCTTTAGCCGCCGCCTTTTCTGCGGCGGCTGCCTCTGCGGCAGCGGCTGCGGCAGAGGCAGCCTCGGCTTCCGCTGCGGCGGCGGCAGCAGCTAAGTCTTCTGACAGCGCTCGTTCTAGAACTTGAACGTCCTGCTCGGCTGCTTCAGCCTCCACCACGCTGCGTTTTACATACGTGCGTTTTTTGCGCACTTCAACATTCACCGTCCGTGCTGATGCCGGACTGCGCGTCCCTCTGGCACCTGCACGCCGCTCGCCACCACCCGAAGGCATCCGCAGCTGACTGTGGCTGCGCCGCTTTAAGGTGATTTGCGATGGCGCACCATCCTCACCTTCCTCAGGCTGCCCATGGGTCTTACGCAAATGCTCAAGCAGCGCCGATTTATCGGCATCGCTCAGTCCAGCATCCGGATCGTCGCCGGCAACACCTGCCTCGCGAAGCTGCACAATAAACCGCTCCAGCGGAACACCCGTGCGCTCTGCAAATTCTCTAATCGTGTTCTGCGACATTTCTACCACCTCCGTCTACGGATATGCCCGGACTACGCCTGACCGCCTTGTTCTTCGGCAAACCATGGCTCGCGCGCTTTCATAATCAGCGCCCCAGCACGCTCCGCATCGAGACCTTCAACATCCAACAAATCATCTACGGACTGCTCAGCCAGATCTTCCATGGTACGAATCCCGGCAGCCGCCAAACGTTCAGCCAGCCCCTGCTCCATTCCATCCATTCCAAGCAAATCCTCGGCCGGTCCGGACGCGGCCTGGGCTTCTGCCTCGCGCTCTGCCAGAACGTCTCTGGCGCGCTGACGCAGCGTATTCACCAAATCAGTATCAAAGCCCTCTATCTCAAGCAACTCGGCCGTTGGCACATAAGCGATCTCCTCCACACTGGAGAAACCCTCTTCAACCAACAGTGCCGCAAGATCATCATCCGCATCAAGCTGGGCGATAAACAGGTTCACCAATTCAGCCGCCTCAGCTTCGCTCTTTGCTTCCGCTTCATCGGCCGTCATTACGTTAAGCTCCCAGCCAGTCAAATCACTGGCCAATCGCACATTCTGCCCACCGCGACCAATTGCCTGCGATAGTTGCTCTTCTCCAACCGCAATATCCATACTGTGTCGATCTTCATCAACAACGATGGATTCAACTTCCGCGGGTGCCATCGCGTTAATCACAAACTGCGCCGGATTCTCATCCCATAAAATAATGTCAATCCGCTCACCTGAAAGCTCATTGGAGACGGCCTGCACGCGCGAGCCTCGCATTCCAACACAGGCACCTACCGGATCGATTCGCGAATCAAGAGCATGCACAGCAATTTTTGCCCGCATACCCGGATCCCTAGCGGCGCCGAGAATCTCTAAAAGATCCTGACCGACCTCAGGTACCTCTATTTTAAACAGCTCAAGCAAAAACTCGGGCGCAGCGCGACTGGCAAAAAGCTGTGGCCCACGCACTTCCTCTCGAACTTCGCGCAACCATGCCCGAAGCCGATCGCCCGGCCGTACGGCCTCACGCGGAATCATTTCTTCACGCGGAATAAAGGCCTCCGCGTTTCCACCCAGATCCAGGAACACATTGCCCCGCTCCGCGCGCTTTACAATGCCGGTAATCAGCTCACCAACGCGGTCACGATACGCTTCAATCACCTTCGCCCGCTCTGCCTCGCGAACCTTTTGAACGATGACCTGCTTAGCGGCCTGTGCAGCAATACGCCCAAAGTCCACAGACGGCAGCGGCTCTTCAATGACGTCGCCCACATTCAAGCTGGAATCGTTAGCCTGTGCCGTGGTAACCGGAATTTGCTGTTCCGGAAATTCAATTTCCTCATCATCATCAACCACAAACCACTGACGTACGGTTTCATACTCACCGGTTTTACGATCAACCGACACGCGGGCTTTAATTTCCTCGTCATGGCGCTTTTCCGTTGCCGAGGCCAATGCCGCCTCAATGGCTTCAAAAATAACCTCTTGCTCAACGCCTTTTTCATTGGCG
>JAGXLT010000169.1 GCA_018334525.1 Gammaproteobacteria bacterium | reverse complement strand
GTTTGCCATAACGCCGGGTCAGGCCCTGCGTTTTAACGGCGTTAGGTGGCATGGTGATCCCGGGCCAGCAGCAGGTAGAAGGCCGGCAGCACAAAAAGCGTAAATAACGTGCCAATGCCTAAGCCCGTGGCAATGGTCAGGCCGATATGGAATCGGCTGACCGCACCGGGGCCACTGGCCAGCAGCAGCGGCACCATCGCCATAATCAGGGCCAGTGAGGTCATAATGATGGGGCGCAGACGAATGGCAGCGGCCTCTTCAACCGCATCGCGCTTGCTCATACCCTGTTCGATTTGCAGTTTATTGGCAAACTCCACAATCAATATGCCGTTTTTGGCCACCACGCCAATTAAGGTAATCAGCCCCACCTGTGTGTAGATATTCACGGTGGCAAAGCCCAGCACAATAAACGCCAGTGCACCGGCAATACTGAGCGGGACAGAGACCAGAATAATGGCCGGATCCCGCCAGCTTTCAAACTGCGCGGCCAGCACCAGGTAAATCACCACAATCGAAAGGAAAAAGGTAATGACCAGCGCATCGCCCTGGCTGGCAAACTGCCGAGACTGCCCCGTGTAGTCAAAGCTGTAATTGGCCGGCAGCAGGCTGCTGGCTTCGGTTTCCAGATAGTTCAGCGCCTCACCCAAAGGCACCCAGGGCATCATAATGCCTTCCAGCGTGAGTGAGTTGAGCTGCTGGAAGGTGTTACGTGAACCCGGCTCAACCGAAGATTTCAGCGTAATGATGCTGGATAGCGGCACCTGCTGCCCGCTGGCCGTATCAATGGTGTAATCCTGCAGCATTTCCGGGGTCAGTCGGAAGTCTTGTTCCACCTGGGGAATGACTTTGTAGCTGCGCCCATCCAGGTTAAAGCGATTCACATCGCCCCCGCCCAGCATCCCGCCGAGGGAACGGCCCAGGTTTTCCATGCTGATGCCCAAATCAGCCGCCTGATCACGATCCACCTCAAGGGTGATCATGGGCCGGTCAAACTCCACCGATTTACGCAAAAACATAAAGTTGCCGCTTTGCTGAGCCACCTGGGCAAGTTCGGTGGCGCGCGCATCGAGCGTGGCGTAATCATCAGAGGTAGTCAGCACAAACTGCACGGGCAGCCCGCCACCCGAGCCGGGCAGGCTGGGGCGTGGGAATACCGCCGTATCAAGCCCTGGATTAGCGGAAAAACGTGCAGAGAGGTCCTGCTGCACCTCAGATTGGCTGCGCTCACGCTCATCAACGGGGGATAACGCGATGCCACCAAATATGGTATCTGGCGAGAAGCCGCCCAAAATCATAAAAGTGCGTTCATATTCTTCAAGCTGCTCGGCTTCTGACTGATAGCGCTCACCAAACTCCGCCAGATAATCAAACGTGGCCGTGCGCGGGGCAGAGCCAAGATACAGCAGGATGCTTTGATCTTCGGTGGGAGCCAGTTCGTTTTCGCTCATGGTAAACATGAAGTAGTTAGACGCCAGCACGACCAAACCAAAGAACACCAGCACGCTTTTGGTATCGAGCATGCTGTGCAGCCGGCGTTTATAACCACCGGCGAGTTTTTTGAATCCGCCGGCAACAAAAGTCTCAAAACGGCCGGGATCATCAGCGGGTTTGAGTACCCGTGCAGAGATCATGGGCGAGAAGGTGAGTGCAACGATGCCGGAGATGAGTACTGCGCCTGCCAGCGTAAAGGCAAATTCGCTAAACAGCGTGCCGACCAGCCCGCCCATAAAGCCGATGGGCGCATACACCGCCAGCAGGGTGGTGGTCATCGCGATAATGGGCACCGCCAGCTCGCGTGCACCGGTAATGGCTGCTGCCGTGCGCTCCATGCCCTCTTCAATATGCCTTTGAATGTTTTCCACCACGATAATGGCGTCATCCACCACCAGGCCGATCGCCAGTACAAGCGCCAGCAGGGTGAGCAGATTGATGGAGTAGCCGAGCGCCAGCATGATCGTGGCTGCGCCGACCAGCGATAATGGCACGGCCACCGAAGGCACAATGGCGGCCCGTAAGCTGCCGATGGTTAAAAAGATAACGGCCAGTACGATCAGCACCGCTTCGGCGATCGTCTTAAACACCTCGTCAATCGAATCGGCAATAAACTGACTGGCATCATAAGGCAGCGCAAGGTTGACGTTATCGGGCAGCTGGCGCTCCAAATCCGGTAGGCGCTCACGCACAGAATCAGCCACATCCAGCGGGTTGGCACCTGGGGCCTGTTCCACGGCAATAAATACCGAGGGCTGGCCTTTGTACCAGGCGGCCGAGTCGTAGGTTTCTGCGCCGAATTCTATTTCAGCAATGTCTTCAAGGCGGACGATGGTTCCGTTATTTTCGCGCACCACCAGGCGGTTGAACGCAGCGGGGTCGCTGACATCTGTGGTTACCGATAGGTTTGTTTGTACAAAGGCACCCTTGGTGCTGCCGATGCCGGCCTGAAAATTATTCGCGCGCAGGATTTGCGCGACTTCTGCTGCCGTCACGTTCAGCGCAGTCATGCGCTCCGGATTCAGCCAGACACGCATGGCGGGTGCACGCCCGAACACGCGCGCTTTGGCAATGCCGGGCAATGCCTGAACCTGCGGTTGTAATACCCGATCAACAAAGTCGGTAATTTGCGGCACCGCCACCGATTCGCTGTAAATGGCCATGTACATCAGCGCGGTCTGATCGCCTGTACTGGATTCGATCACCGGATCCTGCGCGTCGGCCGGCAGCACGTTGCGCTGGCTGGCCACTTTGGCCTGGATCTCTGCCACGGCCGCATTCGCGTCGTAGTTGAGTTCCATATTGACTTCGATAGTCGATAAACCCTGGCGACTTTCAGAGGTGATGTAATCGATGCCATTGGCCTCGGCAATGGCCTGCTGTAACGGCTGGGTGATAAAGCCCTGCACAAGATCACTATCCGCACCGGGGTAGGCGGTGGTTACGGTAACGACGGTGTTTTCTGTAGAGGGATACTGCCGCACCTCGAGTAAATCGAGCGAGCGCACGCCGGCCAACAGGATCAGTAAACTGATCACCGTGGCCAGTACGGGCCGGTTGATAAAGATATCGGTAAACTTCATCGCGTTGGCACCTCGGCATCATCGATCACAACCGATTGACCGGGGCGTACGCGAAGCAGGCCGGCAGCAATAATCTGATCGCCTGCGGCTAAACCATCAATGACTTCAACCAGGCCATCGCGGCGCTCGCCTGTTTGTAATTGCACCCGTTCAGTGACCAGGCCGTCGTCTGTTTCGTTAATCCGATAGGCAAAATCGCCATACGTATTAAAGCTGATGGCCGTTTCCGGAATCGCTAATACCTGACGGCTGCTAGGGTCCTGAACTGCGACGCCCTTCTCCTCC
>JAGXLT010000168.1 GCA_018334525.1 Gammaproteobacteria bacterium | reverse complement strand
GTCTCTGCAGACTTTGATGCGCGCCGTTCGGCGCAATCGCGTCGCTATCGGTATATTTTATGCGCGCAGCCCATACGCCCTGTTTTATATCGGAGCCGAGTGGGTTGGACCTACAAATCATTAGCTGTTGAACCCATGCAGCAAGCGGCAACCGCTTTGCTTGGTGAACATGATTTCTCAAGTTTTCGTGCCGCTGGCTGCCAGGCAAAGCATCCGGTGCGGCGAATTCATTCATTAAGCGTGTCAGCCGCCGCACCATTTGTTCATATCGATATTGAGGCGAATGCTTTTATTCACCATATGGTGCGCAATATTGTTGGTACGCTCATCCCCATTGGTGCCGGTGAGCGATCGGCCGAATGGATGGAAGAAGTGTTGGCAGCCCGCGATCGAACAAAGGCAGGCATCACTGCGGCTGCTGCCGGTTTGTATTTGATTGGCGCGCGTTATCCGGCAAGCGATGAGCTCCCTGATTTACCACCGCCGCCGTCCTTTGCGTGCTAACCCGGCGGCGGTTACGATGGTGATATGCGAACGCGAATAAAAATTTGCGGGATTACCCGTCCTGAAGATGGTGTGATGGCAGCGGAACTGGGTGCGGATGCAATCGGCCTTGTGTTTTATCCGCCGAGCAAGCGCCATGTAGATATCGCACCAGCGGCGGAAATTGCCGCCGTGGTGCCGCCATTGGTTAGCGTGGTTGGCCTGTTTTTGGATGCGGATGCTGCTGAGGTGGAAGCAGTGTTATCAGCGGTACCAATCGATCTGTTGCAATTTCATGGTGACGAATCAGCTGAGTTTTGTGAACAGTTCGGGCGGCGCTACATTAAATCGGTCGGGATGGCTGGCGGTGATCCCGCTGAAGTAGCGGCTGCGCATCCGCGCGCCCTTGCGCTTTTGTTGGATGGTCATGCGCCCGGAGCAGCAGGGGGCAGCGGTGATGTTTTTGATTGGGGGCGGAAACTGCCAACAACTCACCGTATAATAGTGGCCGGAGGTCTGCGGCCTGATAACGTCGCGCAGGCTGTTAAAATAATCAAACCCTGGGGCGTTGACTGTAGTAGTGGCGTAGAATCAGCTCCAGGTATCAAAGATAGCGGCAAACTAGCTGCCTTCACTCAAGAGGTTCATCGTGTCTAACGTCATCCAGGCTATTGAAAAGCCAGCCGATTTTTCCCGGTTCCCGGATGCTGCGGGGCATTTCGGGCCCTATGGTGGGCGATTTGTGCCCGAGTTGCTGATTGCGCCCCTGGAAGAGCTTACAGCGGCTTATGAGCGCTATCGTAATGATCCGCAATTCCGCGCAGAGCTCGAGGCGGATCTACAGTATTACGTGGGTCGTCCAACCCCTCTTTACTATGCAGAGCGTTGGTCCAAGCTGGTGGGTGGTGCGCAAATTCACCTTAAGCGAGAAGACCTGGATCACACCGGCGCGCATAAAATTAACAACACCATGGGGCAGGCTTTGTTGGCGGTTCGCATGGGGAAAAAACGCATTGTCGCGGAAACGGGGGCTGGGCAGCACGGGGTGGCAACAGCTGCTGCCTGCGCACGGCTCGGTCTGAAATGCGTGGTTTATATGGGTGCCGAAGATGTTCGCCGGCAGTCCGTTAATGTTTATCGAATGAAACTCATGGGTGCCGAGGTCGTGCCGGTTGAGTCGGGTACGCGCACTCTAAAGGATGCGCTAAACGAAGCATTCCGCGACTGGGCAGCTAATGTGGATGATACGTTTTATATTATTGGTACCGTCGCAGGGCCGCATCCTTACCCGCAGTTAGTGCGTGATTTTCAGGCGGTCATTGGTGAGGAAACGCGCGAGCAGTGTCTGTCGATGCACAGCCGCCTTCCTGATGCGCTGGTGGCATGTGTCGGCGGCGGATCAAATGCAATGGGCCTGTTTTACCCGTTCCTCGGTGATACCGATGTGACCATTTATGGCGTAGAAGCAGGGGGTGACGGGGTTGAAACCGGCCGCCATGCTGCCCCGTTAGCCGCCGGTCGCCCGGGAGTTCTGCACGGCAATCGCACCTATTTAATGGAAAATGAAGATGGCCAGATCCTGGGTACGCACTCGGTATCCGCCGGCTTGGATTACCCGGGTGTCGGACCCGAACATTCGTGGTTAAAAGATACCGGGCGGGTTGAGTATGTGGCGATCGATGATGGCGAAGCGCTGGCCGCATTCCATCAATTGGCCGAACTTGAAGGCATTATTCCAGCGCTTGAAACCGCCCATGCGATTGCCTATGCGGGTCAACTTGCCGCGCAAATGCGCCCGGATCAGATGATCGTAATTAACCTGTCCGGGCGGGGTGATAAAGACATCAATACCGTCATGGAAGTGGAGGGGATGAACCCATGAGTCGTATTGAACATCGTTTTGCGCAATGTAAAGAAGCCGGTAAAACCGCGCTGGTCACCTACGTGACGGGGGGAGACCCGAACCCGGATGCGACCGTTCCTGTGATGCATGCGCTGGTTCGCGCCGGGGCGGATATCATTGAGGTGGGGATGCCTTTTTCTGATCCGATGGCCGATGGGCCGGTGATTCAGGCAGCTTGCGATCGAGCATTGCTGCATGGCACGGGCATTAAAGGTGTGCTTGATATGATTCGTGAGTTTCGTCGCGAAGATCAGGACACCCCGGTGGTATTGATGGGGTATTTAAATCCGATCGAGCAGACCGGGTATGAAAAATTCTGTCGGGATGCTGCTGCGGCCGGGGTAGACGGCGTGCTAACCGTTGATCTGCCACCCGAGGAAAGTAGTGCGCTCGGCGCTGCGTTGAGCGAACACGCACTCGATCCGATCTGGCTGATTGCACCGACGACCAGTGACGCGCGCATTAAAGCGATTTGTGCACAGGCGCGCGGATTTGTTTACTACGTCTCGCTGAAAGGGGTGACGGGTGCGGCCAGCCTGGATACTGATTCCGTTGGGTCGCATGTCGATGAAATACGGCGTGCTACTCAACTGCCGGTGGGTGTGGGCTTTGGCGTCAGAGACGGCGCGGATGCGCAGCGGCTGGGTGCTCTGGCCGATGCGGTCGTTGTTGGTAGTGCGATCGTCTCACGCATTGCAGAGCATGCGGATGACCCAGCGGAAATGATCGCCGCCGTTGAGAGTATTACCCGAGATCTTCGGGCGGGGCTAGATCAGCCAGTAGTGGAGGCTTGAGTTTGAGCTGGTTTGAAAAATTAATGCCCTCGCGGATTAGAACAGAGGGCACGGCGCGGGGCAAAAGTGTGCCTGAGGGCCTATGGACTAAGTGCGATGCCTGCGCAGCGGTACTCTACCGCCCTGAGCTGGAGCGGAATTTAGAGGTGTGCCTGAAATGTGATGCCCACATGCGTATTGGTGCCCG
>JAGXLT010000167.1 GCA_018334525.1 Gammaproteobacteria bacterium | reverse complement strand
TGGAGTTACTAATCACGACATCAGATCGCCGAATAATGAAATGATTAATTCGAGCCATGAAAAACCGATTAACGCGTTTAAGGACAGGCCCCCAGTACATTTCGGCAAGCGCTTCATAGTCTGTATGCAGCCCGAAAATAACTCTTGCGCCCAATCGCTTACCTGCCCAGGCAGCTAAAATGCCGAATGGTCCGGGCGCGGAGATAACTACCGTGTGTGGGTTAAGCCGATGTAAATGGCGCCAGAACGCGAAGGGTGACGGCAATTCGAGTTTTTGGGTGTCATCCCCCGGCAGCGAGAGGGACAGCCAGATCGGCATCGGATGCGCCACTGCACCCGGAGTGATAAGCGAAACTTGTGTTACCCGGTCCTTAAGATACGCCGCAATGTCGCTGTAATAGGCGCCAACGCCATTACGCTCCGGCGTTGAATCGCAAATTAGCGCCACGCGCAGCGGTGCCTGCGTCGGATTACGCTCCGCAACGGGCTGAGGGTGGTGTTGAGAAAAATCAAAATCAGCCGAAATATCACCAAAACGTGATTGGATGATCGCTTCATCCAAACCCTGACCGGCCAATGTGTGCTGATGATTGGAGCGGTGTGCCCGGGCGCGTTGATCGGCCTGCTCTAAATAAGTATGAAATTCCGCTGAAAGGGGCAGTTCGAGATGTTCATAAACCGTTTGTAGCGAGGTGGCAAGATTTTCGCGCTGCGCTTTTAGTGGCAGGTAAATGGCCCGACCTCTTGCTGACTGCGCCAGTGTATCGAGCAGGCTGCGATACGCCCGATGCAATTGTTCAAGCATTCGTTGTTGTAGATAAGGCGTTTGGCGTTGCCCGTGCAAAAGCTCTAACGCCGGTAGAAGGCTGGAGAGTTGCGAGGAGACTACCGCTTTCGGCTCTCGCAAACAGGCGATAAGGCGGGCATCGGGAAAGGCCTCTGACAGGCAACCGGCCAGTGTGGCAAAGCTGGCGTTTTTCGCCAGATATCGCCCGGCATCGGGTCCATGAAAATAAAGGTGTCGTTGGATGGCGCGGCGATAGCGCCGCATCAGTCGCTGCTGTTCAGCACGGCTGAGCAGGGCATCTCCTGAGCCAATCCGCCAGAGTCGCTCCCAGCGGGGGAAGACCACAATCAGAATAAAAGCGGATAGCTGGGGTAAGAGGGTCAGGTAGTCCTCTTCGGGCGCCTGGGCTTTTAGCGGATGCGCGCCGGTCAGGGGTTCGACGGCCCGGCGATGCATCCAGCGGGCGAAGCGCATGAGTGGCGCTCCGAGACGCCGGTCGGTGCGCACAATTCCCCGCAGTAAAAAGCGATGGCTTACCGCGGGCGCAAGAAGGCATTCCCAGGCCCGCATGGTGGTAAATTGCGCATCTTTTGCCAGTGTTTCATGCAGTGCAGTAGTGCCGCTTCGCGGAACACCAATGATGAACACGGGGGCTTTGACTGAGACGGATCGATAGCCGCGGAAAATCAGTTCATCAAACAGCAGACCGATCCAGTACCAGGCAAGCATCACCGGCAAAAAAATAAAAATAACGGCGATGCGTAATGCCATGGTACGGGCTGCTCGGTTTAGTCTCGACGAATCCGGTCTGCCTTATCGAAGTGGCTGGCTAAAGCCCTATCTAGCTTGCCGGCTGCCCGATGGGCTGCGGTGTAGGCATCTTCTTCCAGCGCATCGGCAACGATTGGGTCGGCGCCACGCGGATGGGCTTCGAGCAGGCAACGAATATCCCGCCCGCCTTTTTGCGCGTTTTCATCTTTAAAATGCGCTTCAATGCGGGTCAATCGCTCACCATGCTTACGCTCAACCGGCTCGAGCTTGCTTTGCAGATGCTCACGAAGCGCATCAGAAAGATGGATGCCATCACCCGGGTTAATTAGCAGATTCATTGATTTATAGTCCTTGCAGTTCGTTAAGCGCGGCAGAAAAACCGCGAAGTGAAAGAGGCAATGCAACCCCTCGCCCTTGTGGGTCGGCAATAACAACGGCAGCTTCGATACCGCTGCGCATGGCCTGAATAGTTTCTTCATCCAGAATAAGGTCTGCCCGACAGCCAGAGGCAATGCAGATTTGAATAGGAAACTCGACGGGGTCTCTGTCTTCAACGCGAAGCTGGCCGCCCGGTGGTAATCGAATGCCGAGCGGTAAGTTCATTAATGCCACCAGCTCATTTTCGCCCGGTGGATAGCCGATGACTATTTCTAAAACAGTCTGACGACTTTCCTCCTCACTGACCTGCTGATACATCTCGCACAGTTCTTCGGCTCCGAATGAATCGGGGTCGGCCGGCCCGCAGCGCACAACCCAATCATCAAAGGTGTTGACGACTTCAGCCTGTGATCCGGAATCATTAAGCGGTTCGTCGAGTGACTGTGCGCCAACGCTGGCAGCGCTCATTAATAAGAGTAAAGTGGTAAAAAGCGATTTTTTTAACACGGAAGATGCATCCTTTCTTCTGCTACTGTCAGTTATCCTCGGGTTCATATCCCAGGTTAGGGGAAAGCCATCGTTCAATTTCACGCTGGCTCATCCCCTTACGCGTAGCGTAATCCTCAACTTGATCGCGGTAAATACGACCCAGCCCGAAGTAGCGGCTATCGGGATGAGCAAAATACCAGCCGGAGACCGCAGCGGTGGGGTACATGGCACGACTCTCAGTCAGTTTTAGGCCGATCGTTTTGTCGACATCCAACAGGGTCCATAACAAATCCTTTTCGGTATGGTCGGGGCAGGCGGGATATCCTGGCGCCGGGCGAATGCCTTTGTAGGCCTCGGCAATCAGCTCGGCATTGGCCAGATTTTCATCGCTGGCATAGCCCCAGATCTCACGCCGAACCTGCGCATGCAGCATTTCAGCAAATGCTTCTGCCAGTCGATCTGCCAGCGCTTTAAGCATAATCGCGTTGTAGTCATCGTTATCGGCTTCAAACTTTGCAACCGGCTCATCAATGCCGATACCGGTGGTGACTGCAAAAGCACCCATCCAATCGGGTTTTTGTGTTTCTGCCGGCGCAACAAAATCTGCCAGGGACTGATTGGGTCGGCCTTCGGGTTTTTCATTCTGTTGGCGTAGATGATGCAGTGTTAACAGCTCTTCGGTGCGGCTTTCATCGGTGTACAGCACCGTATCGTCACCGCGTGCATTGGCAGGAAACAGCCCGCAAACGCCACGTGCAGTGAGCCAGCGTTCTTCAACAATGCGCGCCAGCATGGCTTTGGCATCGGCCAGCAGTTTACGGGCTTCTTCACCCACAATTTCGTCGTCTAAAATTTTAGGATAAGAGCCGGCAAGCTCCCAGGCGTGGAAGAACGGGCTCCAATCAATATACGGCACCAGCGCTTCCAGCTCGGGCTCGAGAACATGAATACCGGGCTGCCCTCTTCCC
>JAGXLT010000166.1 GCA_018334525.1 Gammaproteobacteria bacterium | reverse complement strand
CATGTTACGAGCAATCTCAGTCACTCTTTGAATATCACTCTGCGCGCCGGTCGTCACACTTTCCGGGCCAAAGATCATTTCTTCAGCGATTCGCCCGCCAAACAGACCGCAAATGGAGCTGTTCAACCGACGCTTGGTGTAGCTATAGCGATCTTCTTCCGGCAGGAACATTGTCACGCCGAGCGCTCGACCTCTCGGAATAATTGTGACCTTATGCACCGGATCATGCTCCGGCACCCGCAGACCAACAATGGCGTGACCTGCTTCATGGTAGGCGGTCAAACGTTTTTCGGCCTCGCTCATCACCATGGATTTGCGCTCGGCGCCCATCATGATCTTATCTTTGGCGTCCTCAAAATCCTGCTGATCTACCACTCGCTTGTTCCGACGGGCAGCAAACAATGCCGCCTCGTTTACCAGATTGGCCAGATCAGCACCCGAAAACCCGGGCGTTCCTCGCGCGATCGTACGTGCATCCACATCCTCAGACAGTGGCGTTTTATTCATATGCACGCGCAAAATCTGCTCACGTCCTCGCACATCCGGCAATGGCACAACCACCTGCCGATCAAAACGACCCGGACGCAACAATGCAGGGTCAAGCACATCAGGGCGGTTAGTCGCCGCGATCACAATCACGCCTTCACTGCCCTCAAACCCGTCCATTTCAACGAGCATCTGGTTGAGCGTTTGCTCACGCTCATCATGCCCGCCACCCAGACCGGCACCGCGCTGACGACCGACTGCGTCGAGCTCGTCAATAAAAATGATGCAAGGCGCCTGCTTTTTAGCCTGCGCAAACATGTCACGCACACGCGAGGCACCCACCCCGACAAACATCTCAACAAAATCAGAGCCGGAGATGCTAAAGAACGGCACGCGCGCCTCACCGGCAATCGCTTTGGCCAATAATGTTTTACCCGTACCCGGCGGGCCGACCATTAGCACACCCCGTGGGATGGTGCCGCCCAAGCGTTGAAACTTCGATGGATCCCGAAGGAACTCTACAAGCTCCACAACGTCTTGTTTTGCTTCCTCTACGCCGGCAACATCTTTAAAGGTGATCTTGATCTGCTCTTCCGACATCATTTTGGCGCGACTCTTACCAAATGACATCGCACCGCGGCCGCCACCGCCACCCTGCATTTGCCGCATAAAATAAATCCATACGCCAATCAAAAGCAGGAACGGGAACCAGGAGATCAGAATCTGCAGCAGCATACTGCGGCCTTCAGGCTCCTCACCGCGAATTGCAACGCCACCGTTCATAAGCTGGCCAATTAAGGCATTGTTGTCCGTCTCCGGGCTGTAGGTACTGAAGTTTGACCCATCCGATCGAGTACCCCGGATCACCGGTCCACTAATCGTGACTGAGTCCACTCGCCCCGTGTCTACCTCACCCAAAAACTGCGAGTACGGGATTTCCTGAGCCGTTGTTCCCTGATTTTGGAAATTACTGAAGACCGACATCAGCACGACCGCGATGACAACCCACAGGATTAAATTCTTGGCCATGTCATTCAAGACGCCTTACTCCCATCATTTACAATTATGCCCACAGTACTACGCAAGAAAGCTGCGGGCTAGCAAGTACACCTCACGACTACGATCGCGCGAGGCCTCTGGTTTCCTACTTTGCACTTTGCCAAACCGCTCCCGAGTTTGTTTCAGGAGCTCATCAAAACCTTGTCCTTGAAAAACTTTGACCAACAATGTGCCACCGGGGTTCAGCCGGGTATCACAAAAATCCAGTGCCAACTCCGCCAGCAGCATCGCCCTGGGCTGATCAATCGCCTTCATGCCGGACATATTGGGGGCCATATCAGATAGAACAACATCTGCCGACTGTCCCTCAAGCAAATCATCCAACGCAGCAAGACCTTCCTCTGAGGCGAAATCCGCATTCACAAAAGACACCCCCGCTGGCACCGGCATCGGTAACAGATCGATTCCTACCACCTTGCCGCCAGGCAAAACTTTCTGCGCTGCGTATTCGCTCCACCCGCCCGGCGCAGCACCTAAATCAACAACGATCTGTCCGGGCTTTAAAATATCATCGTGGTCGTTAATTTCCTGCAGCTTAAAAACGGCTCGGGACCGTAATCCGCGCCGCTGAGCTTCTTTGACGTAAGGGTCATTGAAGTGCTCAGTCAACCATCGCCGGCTACTTCTTTTTCGTGGCATCAATCATCCTGCGGGGTGATTTGGCGCGTCCGCACTGCCAACCAACCACCGGCAGCCAACCCCAGGCCCGCCAATAAAATCAGCTCTAAGACATGACCTAAATCGAGCCGCCAGATAACTAACAAAACCCCTACAGCCAGGCCAATAATGACTGCCAGCTCAATTTTGACCGCATCAAACGGGTTGGCCCCCTCACTATTCGTAACGGACTTCGACGATTTCATAGCCATGCTGCCCGCCGGGGGTTTGGACCTCAACGACATCGCCTTCCTCCTTGCCGATCAACGCACGAGCAATGGGTGACTGCACGGATATGAGCCCGGATTTAATATCAGCCTCATCCTCACCAACAATCTGGTAGGTTTTTTCACTGCCGTCCTCTTCATCCGCTAACAGCACTGTGACACCAAAAACGACTTTCCCACTCGCTGGCAGGGTTTTGACATCAATTATCTGAGCGTTGGACAGTTTGCTTTCTATCTCGGCAATGCGCCCCTCTATGAAGCCCTGCTGCTCACGTGCTGCGTGATACTCGGCATTTTCTTTTAAGTCGCCGTGTGCACGTGCTTCAGCGATGGCTTTAATCACACCCGGCCGGTCCTCGGACTTCAGCCGCTGTAACTCGTCGCGTAATAACTCTGCCCCGCGGACTGTGAGTGGGTTTCGGGTCATACTCGCGCCTCCCGATAAAGATCCTGCAAAGAACACACGCTAACGCCATCTAAATAATCGAGCGCCTGGCAAGTCGCCCGGGCGCCAGCCATTGTTGTGGTGTAGCAGATTTTATTGTGCAGCGCTTCGCGGCGAATCGAAAAGGAGTCCGCAATTGCCAGACGGCCTTCAGTTGTATTGATAATCAAGTCGATTTCCCCATTCTTAATGGCATCAACAATATGCGGCCTGCCCTCGGCAACTTTATTAACGAGTGCGCACTCAATACCCGCCGCCTTCAGCAGAGCACCGGTGCCTGCAGTCGCTACCAGTGTAAAGCCTCTTCGCTCTAAATCGCGCGCCACGGCAACCGCTGCGTTCTTATCGGCATCGCGCACACTGATAAACACTCGACCGGAGCGCGGCAGGTCAACACTTGCTCCGAGTTGTGCCTTGGCATACGCCTCGCCAAATGTTTCACCAACACCCATCACCTCGCCCGTCGATTTCATTTCGGGTCCTAAAATAGGATCGACGCCGGGGAATTTAATGAATGGGAATACCG
>JAGXLT010000165.1 GCA_018334525.1 Gammaproteobacteria bacterium | reverse complement strand
CGGCATGCAGGCGTAAATCAAATAGGGAAAATTCAATTTGCCGAACCATCTGCATGGCCGCATGAAAATGCCGCGCGGCAATCATTCGCTGAAAGAGCGCTTCGGGAATTGGCGCGTCGGTTTCATGATGGCGCGCAAATAAATCAAGCGCTTCACGCTCCCAGCACCAATTCTCAAGGAACTGGCTTGGCAGTTCCACGGCATCCCAGGCAACGCCGCTAATGCCGGCAACGCTGGCGGCATCGACGCGGGTGAGCATATGGTGTAAGCCATGACCGAATTCGTGGAATAGGGTCAGCACCTCATCATGCGTAATTAAGGCCGGTTTACCTGCAACGGGCGGGGTGAAATTGCAGGTTAAAAAGGCCACCGGTGTTTGTACCTGATCGCCCGTGCGCAGTCGCGACTGGCAGGTGGCCATCCAGGCCCCGCCGCGTTTATGAGAGCGGGCATAGAGATCGGTATAAAACTGCCCGCGCAGCTCGCCCTGCTCGTCATGAATTTCGTAAAAGCGCACATCAGGGTGCCAGGTTTCCACATCCGTACGCGGGGTGATGTGAATGCCGAATAAACGTTTTACGACCTCAAACATGCCGCTCATGACCCGATCGGCCTGAAAATACGGGCGCAGATCTTCTGGCGACAATGCAAACCGTGTTTCGCGCAAGCGTTCGCTGTAATAGCCAACATCCCAGGCTTCTAGCGTTTTAAGCCCATCAAGCTCTTGAGCAAATGCGGCTAATTCAGCATATTCCTGTTGCGCGATGGGCAACGCGCGCGTCGCCAAATCTTCAAGAAAGGCGATCACCTGAGCCGCGGAATCGGCCATTTTCGGCGCCAGAGAAAGCTCGGCATAGTTTGAAAAACCTAATAACTCAGCCTGCTCCTGGCGCAGATCAAGAATCTCCGTCATGACCGGGTGGTTATCCCACTGCCCGGCATTCGGGCCAACATCAGAGGCCCGGGTAGAAAACGCGGTGTACACGGTTTTACGCAGCTCGCGATTGCGCGCATGTGCCAGCACTGCCTGCACAACGGGCATATCTAAACTAATGCGCCAGCCTTTGACGTCGGCTTGTTCGGCGTTTTGTTGCATCACGCCTAAAGCCGTTTCAGGAATGCCGGCCAGAAAATCAGCATCTTCAGTGTCCTGATGCCAGGCATCGGTCGCATCCAAGAGATTTTCCTGAAAGGTTGAAGCCAGGTTGGCAAGCCTTGCAGCGATTTCGGCATACCGCTGCTTGGCATGGTCCTCCAGCGCAACGCCGGCTAATTCAAAATCGCGTAAGGCATTATCGATGGTTTGGCGTTGGGCTTGCTCCAGCTGCGCATAAGCGTCGCTATCGCGTAATTCACGAAATGCGGCATAGAGCTCCGCGTTTTGCCCCATTTCCGTGTGATACGCAGAAAGCGCAGGCAGACAGGCGTTATAGGCTTCGCGCAATGCCTCGCTATTCATGACCCCGTTTAAATGGGAAACTGGGGCCCAGGCTTTTTCAAAGCGATCCTCCATCACCTCGAGCGGTGCGACAAGACCATCCCAGCTTGGCGGCGCCTGCATTTTGGTCAGCTCAGCGATGGCGGCGCGGTTTTGCGCCAGTATTTCATCAATCGCCGGTTTAACATGCTCAGGTTTGATCTCTGCAAATCGCGGTAGCTGTTCGTTCTGAAGGAGCGGATTGGTCATAGTGGTTTGGCTCGTCTTTGTGGCATGGCTCTGGGAGAATACCTGTAGTGGAAAATAAACAGTAGCAGGAGTTCAATATGACAGGGCAGAGCCAGCCTTACGATTTGATTTGCATCGGCGGTGGTAGCGGCGGCATCGCCACTGCACGGCGGGCAGCTGCCTATGGCGCAAAATGCGCCGTTGTAGAGTCGGGCCGGCTGGGTGGAACCTGCGTGAACGTAGGCTGCGTTCCGAAAAAGGTGATGTGGCAGGCCGCGCATACCAACGAGGTAATGGCCCGCGCCGGTGATTATGGTTTTAGCGGCGTTACGCCGCGTCTGGATTGGGCAGCATTGGTGGCCTCGCGCGAAGCCTATATTGAGCGACTTAATGGTATTTATGATCGCAACCTGGGTAAGTCAGACGTTGAAGTGATTCGTGGATATGCGCGTTTTGTTGATCCGCATACGATCGAGGTTGAGGGCATGCGCTATCAGGCCGAGCGATTCGTGATTGCCACCGGCGGTGTGCCGGGGCGCCCGGGTATTCCGGGCGGTGATTTGGGTATCGATTCTGATGGTTTTTTTGCCCTGCAGGATCAGCCCCAAAAGGTGGCGGTGGTGGGCGCGGGCTATATTGCCGTGGAGCTTGCCGGTGTGCTGCAACAACTGGGCAGCACCGTGCAGTTGGTGGTGCGCCGAGAGCAGCCGTTGCGTGAGTTCGATGACGCCATTCAATCGGCGTATGTGGAATCAATTGCGGCGCACGGCCCGGCACTGGTCAATCACTTTACCCCGAGCGGACTGGAAGCGGATTGGGGCGGCTATACGCTGCATGCCGAAGATGGGCGTCGTTTAGAGCAGCTGGATCAGGTGATTTGGGCGATTGGGCGCTTACCCAATACCGATGAGGTCGGCCTGGATGCCGCCGGTGTGGCGGTCAGTGAGCGAGGCACCGTGCCGGTGGATGACTGGCAAGCGACGAATCAGCCGCATATTTTTGCGTTAGGCGATGTGACTGACAACCCATACCCGCTGACCCCGGTAGCCATTGCAGCGGGGCGACGATTAGCCGACCGGTTGTGGGGCGGGCAGTCAGAGCGGCGATTGGATTATCGCGATGTGCCGACCGTGGTGTTTACGCATCCGCCGATTGGCACGGTGGGCCTCACTGAGGCGCAGGCGCGCGCTGAGCATGGCGATCAGGCCATTAAAGTTTATCAAACACGATTTACGGCGATGGATTATGCCTTATCACCGCCCGAGGCTAAGCAGCCGAGCGTCATGAAGCTGGTCTGCCTAGGCGAGCAGGAGCGGGTGATCGGGATTCATCTGTTTGGGGTGGCAAGTGATGAGATGCTGCAGGGCTTTGCCGTGGCGCTAAAAATGGGCGCAACGAAGCAGGATTTTGATGACACCGTAGCGATTCACCCGACCAGTGCTGAAGAACTGGTGACCATGACATGAGGATTGATCATTGATTGAAGCTTTTGAGGGCCGCTGGCCAGTCATTCCTGAATCGGCTTGGGTGCATGCGTCTGCCGTGGTGATTGGAGATGTCACGCTGGGCGAGTCCGTTTCCGTGTGGCCGACCGCTGTTTTACGCGGCGATGTGCATCGCATTGAAATTGGTGCGCGAACCAATATTCAGGATGGCGCTATTGTGCATGTTGCGCATCAGGGGCCCTATCAGGCGGGGCATCCTGCGATTGTGGGCGAAGAGGTGACCGTCGGGC
>JAGXLT010000164.1 GCA_018334525.1 Gammaproteobacteria bacterium | reverse complement strand
GAGCCCGGGCGAACTCAGAAGCACAGCAGGCGATCGCATTGCTTTGCGCATTGCGCTTTTCCCCACCGGGCCGGCCCACGTGTCTGACCAGCGCGACTTAGCCCTCCTGCCAGGTCGTAATACGGTGCAAATTGAAGGGATCCCCTCAGGCATTGATCTGACCGGATTGCATTGGACATTGCCGGAGGATCGGACATTAATTCGTCTGCATGCCAACACCGATCAGCTTGAAGCTGAACTGTTTGCCGGCGATGCGGGCAGCCGACCGCTGACTTTGCGTTATGCGCTGCCTGAACTGAACTGGCAGGTGGATTATCGTCTTGTTATCGGCGATGCATCCAACGAATCACAAACAGCGCAGCTATCGCGTTTTTTAACCTTAATTAATGAGACCGATCAGGCGTTTGCCACTCCTGATGTCATTCTAAACAGCCCGTACGGTGAATGGATTAACCTCTCTCTGAACAGCACGCTGGCTGCGAACAGCCAGCTCCGACAGCCGTTGGGCTCGCCGGTTGAGGCATCCGTCACCACACGACTCGTCACGCGGGGCAGGGCAGACACTATCATCGCGCATCCAAGTCAATATCCCGCTGAGCAACGGATTCAATTCAATGCAAGTGACCTTCAATGGCCTGCCGGCAACATAGAGGTGGCTCAGGAACTGCCGGATGGCCGTATGGCAACCTCGCGGCAGACTCAGCTATCCGCTGTCACTGGCGATGGACAGGCCTTTGCCACAATTCCAAGCGCCAGCGATGTAAACGTCACAAAAGTGCTTGAGGGAATTGAGCAAAAGGGCGCGGACGAAATCCAACTCAACTGGGCGCTTACCATTAATAACGACGAGTCACAGCCCATCACTTTATTGCTGGAAGAACAGCTCGACCCACGCTGGGCCATTGAAAAGGCCACCGGCGACTGGCGGCGCGCCGGTGGCCTGATTTATCGCGAAATCAGCATAGATGCTGGCAGTTCAGAGCAGATTGAATTGCAGGTGCGTGGGCCGTTCAATCCGCAGGATTAAGCTGCACGTCTACCAGCACACGCACGTCATGCCCAACCGCAGAGGGGTCTTCCCAGTCTCCTTCGCCGATCCCGAAGGTGGTCCGATCAATGACCAGCTCCCCCTGCATGCGTGCCTGACCTGAATCAGAGATCTGCCAGTCAAATGGCAGCACAACTGGTTCACTGTGCCCCTTAATGGTCAGAGTACCCTCTGCTGCGTAGGCATAATTAACATTATCAGTGGCTTCACGAATCTCAGTCGTTTCAAACCGCGCTTCAGTAAACTCATCCATCGCAAACCAGTCCTGCTTTGGCAGTTCCCGATCACGCTGACTACTGCCTGTTTGAATGCTGGTCACATCAATGCGCACATTAAAGTGACTGTCCCCCAGCTGCTCAGCAGAAAACTGCATATCAGCCGAGAACTGCTCGAACTCACCTTCAAACTGTCCGCCCTGTTGAGTCGCTTCAAAGGCTAATCGGCTTTCCGGCAGGTCAATATTCCAGGGGTTACCCGCTAACGCGGGCATTGCCACTAAAAAGGACAGGGTCGGTAAAAAACGCATCAGGTCTCCTTTGATGATCGAGTTGGCAGCATTCGCCGTAAAATGCCGTCTTTAAAAATAAAGTGGTGTCTGAGGGCGCCGGCTACATGCACCACAATCAGGCCTGCGAAAAGCCAAAACAAGCTGCCGTGCACCCACGTGGCGGCGTCAGTAATACGTTCACTTTCAGGCACTAAATTGGGCACCTGAACCACACCAAACACATTGAGAGGAAAGTTCGCGGCCGAGTTAATGACATATCCCGAAATGGGCATGGCAAAAAGCAGCACGTAAAACACCCGATGCGCCCAGCCTGCCAGACGCTGCTCATGCGGCGGCACACTATCCGGCAGGGCAGGCACGGGATTCATCCAGCGCCAGGAAATCCGCAACGCCGCCAGTACCAAGAGGGTCATCCCTAAGCTTTTGTGGATGGCGTAAAGCTCAAACTTCAGCGCGCTCATCGGTAGGTTGACCATGACTAGACCCAGCGTCATCGCGCCCACAATGCCAAGCGCCATCAGCCAGTGCAGTGACTTCGCTGCGCTGCCCCAAACCTGGGTGGTATTACGGATTCTCATGCAATTTCAGAGTCTGTCACCCTGCGCAGAGTTCCCGCTAACGAAGCCCGCGGGCCTGTTTGATTGTTTCGTAAGCGGATTGAATTTCCTGCGTTCGCTCCTTAGCGATCCGCATCATCTCTTCGGGTAAACCACGCGCCACCAGCTTATCCGGGTGATGTTCGCTCATCAGTTTCCGCCAGGCACGTTTAACTTCTGAATCGCTGTCGGTCGAGTTCACGCCGAGCGTTTCATAGGCCGCTTCCAGCGTGCTTTCAGGATCCGGCTGGCCGGTGGCATGCCCATGCAGCATTTGCTCCAGGCGGGCGTAATCGGTCTGTGAAAATCCCAACCCCAGGGCAATGCTTTGCAACAGGGCACGCTCAGACGCGTCGATACGACCATCGGCCAACGCTGCCTGAATTTGAATCTCAACAAACAGCTGGCATAACTGCCTGTGCCGCTGCGCCACCTTTCGGAAATCACTGATGACCTCATCAAGGCTAATTTGGTCATCTCGGCCGCTATGGAAGAACTTAATCGCTTGCTGGCGTTGCTCAGCATTAAGATCCATACGGGCCATAATCGCTTCAACGGCCCGAATTTCTGATTCGCTAACACGACCGTCCGCCTTACAGACATGGCCCATTGCCACGAAAGCACCACGAAAAAAGGCGGTATGCACCGATTTTCTAGACTGGTTGAAGCGAGGGCCAGAGCGGCCGGAGCTCGACAGGGCACGGTCAAACCAGTGCCCGACAATCAATCCGACAATAGCCCCCGGCCAACCGCCAGACATTCCGCCCAGCAGTCCACCAACGAGCTTACCAATCCAGTATGAGCCTATGATGCCCTCCATAGGGCCATAAATTCGTTGACCGGCAGGTTTTCAAGGCGATTCTGATCGCCACAAACCGCCTCGATTCGACTCGCCTGCCGTGGGGCAAAACGGGTCTTCAAGGCGGCTTCAAACTTCTTCACCAGCTCCGGAATACCCTCATCACGACGGCGACGATGCCCGATCGGGTAATCCACCGCGATCCGGTCTGTTGCTGCGCCATCGTTAAAGAACACCTGCACCGCGTTACCAATGGCGCGTTTGTCAGGATCCATGTAATCGACTGAGAACTGTTTATTCTCAACGACTTCCATACGCGCTCGTAAGGCATCAATGCGCGGGTCAGCTGCCACCGCATCTTCATAATCGGCCGCCGTCAGACGACCAAAAATCAGGGGTACGGCCACCATATACTGAATACAGTGATCCCGATCGGCCGGGTTATTCAGCG
>JAGXLT010000008.1 GCA_018334525.1 Gammaproteobacteria bacterium | reverse complement strand
GGGTTATCACTGTGGCAATTTCTCGATCAGGTCGAGCCGCATGTGATCGGCATGAATCGGTTGATCGGTACTTACGAGCGCTGATGGGAGCGCGGGCGAGTTGGCGCTTCCATTCCCACCAGATTAAGCAGATGCCGAATTTCGCCGCCGGTCAATCGATGCACCTGCCCCTCTCGTAACCCCGGGGGCATCGGTACCGGACCGTACTGCACACGCATCAATCGACTCACCTGAACACCTTGCGATTCCCACAGTCTACGCACCAGTCGATTTCGCCCCTCTCTTAAGCGAACGCGATACCACCCATTAGCCGCCCGCCCCTCATCCAGCGGCAGAACAGACTCAAACGCCGCACGCCCGTCCTCAAGATCCACCCCTGTTTGCAGCCGTTGAATCATCTCTGGCCCAACCGGTCCATAAATCCGCACCGCATAATCACGAATCAATTGGTAGCGTGGATGCATCAATCGATTGGCAAGCTCACCATCCGTTGTTAATAACAGTAAGCCTGAGGTGTTGATATCCAAACGCCCGATTGCAATCCAACGGCCGTTATCCAATTTAGGTAATCGCGTGAAGACCGTTTTCCGCTGTTCCGGATCATGCCGGGTCACCAGCTCCCCCACCGGCTTATGGTAGACCACAACCTGCCGACGTATCGGTTCTAAGGCCTGCTTCGCCAACATTTTTCCATCAACGCTTAAACGTGCAGTTTCGCTGATTCGGTCACCAAGCGTAGCTACCACCCCATCGACTTTGACGCGTCCTGCCTCGATGTATCGCTCCATCTCACGGCGTGATCCCAAACCCGCACGTGCCAGAACTTTTTGAATTTTCTCACCCTCCATCATTCGCCTCCGGCGGTTCCAGATCCAGCTCTGGATGTTCAGGCCCTGGTTCGCCAAGCTCCACAAGACTCGGCAAATCAGCAAGACTGGCAAGGTTAAAGTAATCAAGAAAAGCGCGTGTGGTGGCATAAACACCGGGGCGCCCCGGTGCATCACGATGCCCTGCAACCCGAATCCAGCCTCGCTCCTGCAATGTCCGCATGATTCCAGTGCTCAGCGCGACACCACGAATCTCTTCAATCTCGCCGCGTGTTACCGGCTGACGGTACGCAATGATGGCCAGCGTCTCTAATATCGCACGAGAATAACGGCTGGGTTTTTCCTCCCATAATCGGGATACCCACGGGGAAAGACTTTCCGGCACCTGCAGTCGATAACCACTCGCCACCCGCTGAAGCGAGACTCCTCGGCCGGCGAGTTGAGATTCCAGTGCCGTTAACGCCCGCTCGAGCTCGGCGACACTGGGACGTTCATCATCACTGAACACGGCTTGCAGCTGGTCCATGGAAAGGGCTTCACCAGCAGCCAGTAAAACTGCCTCTAAAATTGTCTCAAGACTGGGTTGGCTCAATGTTCTGCTCTCACATGCAGGGGGGCAAACGGTTCTGTTTGGACTAACTCGATGAGCGAGGCCTTTAGTAATTCCAGAATAGCAAGAAAGGTGACAACCAAGCCGGCGCGCCCTTCCTCTGGTCTCAGCAAGGCAGATAACGGCAGAAACTGTCGACTTTGCAACCGCTCCAGGGTCTCACTCATGCGCTCACGCACTGACAGGGCTTCCCGTTGAATTTGGTGATGACTGAACATTTGCACCCGATCGAGGCTTTCGGCAAGTGCTGCCAGAAGCTCATCGAGTAAGACATCCGGTTCTCGTCGCGTTACGTTTAACGGGGGCACCTGAGCCGAGGCCATAAAAAAATCTCTGGCAAGTCTTGGCAGGTGATCAAGCTGATCACCTGCCGCTTTAAACTGCTCGTACTCCTGCAATCGCCGGACCAGCTCCGCGCGTGGATCCATTTCTTCATCATCCAAATCCGCAGGCGGCCGCGGCAGAAGCATCCTCGACTTAATTTCAGCCAGCATTGCAGCCATCACCAGATATTCAGCAGCCAATTCTAAACGGAGGTCTTTCATGAGCTCGACATAGCCCATGTACTGCCGGGTAATCTCAGCAATAGGAATATCCAGGATGTCTAAATTTTGTCGCCGAATCAGGTACAACAAAAGATCCAAGGGACCTTCAAAGGTCTCCAGGAACACCTCCAATGCATCAGGCGGGATATACAGGTCACGGGGCAGCTTCGCGAACGGCTCACCCTGAACCCGCGCAATGACTTCAATATCCATCAGCTATCGGTAGCTCAGGCCAATTGCCGAACGAACTTCCTGCATGGTTGAGCGTGCAACCTCCTGCGCATGTTCACAGCCACTGGTTATAATCTGCCGGACCTGCTCCGGATCTGCCTCCAGGGCCTCGGCACGCTCGCGAATCGGCGCTACCTCGGCTTGTACGGCGTCAATGAGCGGTCGCTTACAGTCAATACAGCCAATGCCGGCGGAGCGACATCCCTGCTGAACCCAGTCCTGGGTTTCCTCATTCGAGTACACACGATGCAGATCAAAAACCGGGCACTTCTCAGGCTCACCCGGGTCGCTGCGCCGCACTCGGGCGGGATCGGTTGGCATGGTTCGAATTTTCTGCTCAATGTCCTCATCACTTTCACGCAAAGAGATGGCATTACCGTAGGACTTTGACATCTTCCTTCCATCCAGTCCGGGCATTCGAGCTGCCGGCGTCAGCAGCGCTTCCGGCTCTGTCAGCACAGTTCGCCCGCCCCCTTCTAAATACCCCTGTAAACGTTCGGTATCCGCTATAGTCAGGTTTTGCTGAGCTTCAATGAGTGCCTGGCCTTCGGCCAAAGCTTCCATATCACCGGTTTCCTGATAACGCCGTCGCAATTCGCGATATAAACGCGCGGCCTTTTTACCCATCTTATCGATCGCAGTTTCCGCACGGGCCTCAAAGTCAGGTTCGCGCCCGAACAAATGGTTAAATCGACGAGCCAACTCGCGCGTTAGCTCAACATGTGACACCTGATCCTCGCCAACCGGCACGCCACTGGCGCCATAGACTAAGATGTCGGCGCTTTGCAACACGGGGTAGCCTAAAAAACCATAGGTTGCCAGATCTCGCTCACGTAACTGCTGAATCTGATCTTTATACGTCGGCACACGCTCTAGCCAACCCAGTGGCGTAATCATCGATAACAGCAAATGCAGCTCAGCATGCTCCATCACTCGCGACTGTATGAAAAGTGTGGATAGATTCGGATTAACCCCACAGGCCAACCAATCCACAACCATATCCCAGACGTTACGCGAGATGATGTCACGCTCCTCATACACCGTTGTTAGTGCATGCCAGTCCGCCACAAAGAAAAAGCAGTCATGCGTTTCTTGAAGCTTCACCCAATTGCGAAGAACGCCATGATAATGACCCAAGTGCAAGCGCCCCGTGGGCCGCATTCCGGAAAGCACTCGGTCCATACGATTTATCGGCTTGTTCAAACCATCCTCCGCATCACTATTCAGGACTCAAAAATATGCGCGTCGCCCGCGCCATGCCTTAATACCACCGGCGCTCCCTCAGAAAAATCAACCACTGTGCTTGGCTCATGCCCACCGGCAACCCCCGCCAGAACAACATCTACTCGCCCCCCGAGGGCGTCCATCATATCGGATGGTTCAGTTAAAGGCAGTGTTTGATCAGGTAATAACAGCGTACTGGTCATCATGGGTTCACCCCACTCCTCTAATAACATCATCGCAATAGGATTTTCGGGCACCTGAATTGCAATAGTCTTTTTACGCGGATGCTGAAGTCGACGCGGTACCTCAGCCGTGGCCCGAAGCACAAAAGTAAACGGACCGGGAGTGTGCGCCTTAAGCAATCGAAACGCCGTATTTTCAACCCGTGCGTAAACGCCGATTTCAGAAAGGTCGCGACAAGCCAGCGTAAAATTATGCCGATTTCCCAGCTGGCGAATAGCCCGAATTCGCTCGATGCCATCCTTGTTACCCATTGCACAGCCGAGTGCATAGGTAGAACACCCGGGGTAGACGATCACGCCCCCATCACGGAGAATCTCAACAGCACGTTTAATTAAACGCCGTTGCGGGCTTGCAGGGTGAACTTCAAGCAATTGAGTCATGACAGCCTCCAGCGTGTAACTTTAATGACATGGTAGCGTTTAATGGCAACCTGAGGTAAATCGATGTATTACGCCATCATTGGTACAGACAACCCCGACAGCCTGCCGCTAAGGCAAAAAACACGGCCTGATCACCTGAGTCGGGTGGAAGCACTCAAGGACGAGGGTCGTGTTTTGGTTGCAGGGCCTTTCCCGGCAATTGAAAATGAAGATCCCGGCCCTGCTGGATTTACTGGCAGCCTAATCGTGGCGGAATTTGACTCACTGCAGGCTGCAAAAGAGTGGGCAGATAACGACCCCTACACCAAGGCCGGCGTCTACGCTTCTGTTACCGTTAAACCATTTCGTAAAGTCATGCCATGACGCTGGAGGATCAGGCTGCCGAAAGACCCGCAATGATTCGTGAGCGTATAGAGGCCGCGATCAATGTGACCACCTTGCTTGTACGTGATGATAGTCACTTACATGCCGGTCATGCAGGGGCCCGTGCGGGCGGTGGTCATTTTTATGTACGTGTGGTGAGCCCGGATTTTACTGACCTGACCTCAATCGCCCGTCACCGGCTCATTTATCAAGCAATGGGCGATGCTATGCGCAATGATTGCATCCACGCACTCAGCATTGATGCCCTTACCCCTGAAGAAACTTAAAGAGGTTTTCATGAGACGCTTTTCTCAGTTCAAGTTAGCAGGCAGCTTGCTTGCCATTGTTTTCATTGCCGCGCCGGCACAAGCCCAGACCGTATTGGCCGAAGTCAATGGTGAGACCATCACCGAGCTGCAGTTAAACCAGATAATTGCGCAGCAGACTCAGGGCGCGGGTAATATTTCGCCAGCGCAACGCGAGCAGTTTTTAGAAGAAGTCATCAACCTGACTGTGCTCGCGCAAGCGGCCGCCGAGCAGGGGCTGGCTGATGATCCTGCATTACAGGCGCAGCTCGAGAACACCCGCCGTACCGCTTTAGCGCAGGCATACGTTCGCACACTATCGACTAGTGAGCCCATTTCAGAGGCAGCGCTGAGCGAACGCTATGAAGCAGAGTACGGCGATGGCCAGCTTGAGTATCGGGCCCGTCATATTCTGGTTGATGATCGCAGCCAGGCGGAATCGCTGATTGAGCGCATTCAAAATGAAGGCGCTGATTTTGCTGAATTGGCAGCTGAGTTCTCGCGTGATGGCAGCGCGGCAAATGGCGGAGATCTTGGCTGGTTCGCGCCCGCCGATATGGTTGCCCCGTTCAGCGAAGCCGTACAGCAGATTGAAGTCAGCGAAATAAGCGACACACCGGTTGAAACGCAGTTTGGCTGGCATGTCATTCAAGTGGATGAGGTGCGCGAGCGTGAGGCACCGCCGATCGATCAGGTACAAAGCGAACTGCGGATGGCCATTGTCAACGAACGCATTCAGCGCTCGCTTGATCAATTACGTGAAGCCGCTTCAGTGACCTACGAGTAACGCCTCGAAGGCGTCCTCATCAAGCAGGGGAACACCGAGTTCCTCTGCTTTTTTTTGTTTTGAACCCGGTGAATCACCAACCACGACATAGTCGGTTTTTTTAGACACGCTCGAGGTGACTTTGCCACCCAGTGCCTCCAGTCGTGCTTGCGCTTCGTCTCGAGTGAACGTTTGCAGGCTACCCGTCAATACAAATGTTTTACCCGCTAATGGCAGGTCTTTCGCATCGGCATGACCCTCGTCCTCCGGCCAATACACACCGGCAGCCCGTAATGACTCAATGACTTCACGGTTATGTGGCTCCGCAAAAAAACCATGCACAGACTGAGCGACGACCGGTCCGATATCGCGCACTTCACTCAGGGTATCCTCGTCTGCCGACATTAAACGATCTAAACTGCCAAACTGTTGGGCCAATGCCCTTGCAGTGACCTCCCCGACCTGACTGATGCCCAGTGCATACAGAAACCGCGCCAACGTCGTTGTCTTCGATTTCTCAATAGCATCAATTAAATTCTGGCTGGATTTTTCACCCATTCTTTCCATGCCACGAAGATCAGCCATACTTAATTGATACAAATCAGAGACGGTCTTTACTCGCTCACTATCGACCAGTTGGTCAATGAGCTTCTCCCCGAGACCATCAATGTCCATGGCCTTCCGCGAGACATAGTGTTCAATTGCCCCCTTACGCTGTGCCGGGCAAAAAAGGCCCGCCAGGCAGCGATGCGCAGCCTCATCGTCCAATCGAACCACGTCAGATCCGCAGGCAGGGCAGTGACTGACCATTTCCCACGGTTCGCTGCCGGCTGGTCGTTTCGACTCAACCACTCCCACTATCTCAGGAATCACATCCCCGGCGCGCCGGACCATCACGGTATCGTTCACGCGCACGTCCTTGCGCCGCACCTCATCAAGGTTATGCAACGTGGCCCGACTGACCACAACACCGCCCACAGAAACCGGCGTGAGTTCCGCAACCGGCGTGAGTACCCCCGTACGGCCCACCGAAACGCTAATCGACTCTACAACCGTTGTTGCCTCACGGGCCGGCAGTTTATGGGCTATTGCCCAGCGCGGTGCCCTTGCTGTCGATCCTAAAGTGTTCCAGACACCGCGGTCATTAACCTTATAAACGGCTCCGTCGACCTCATAATCCAGTGAATCACGATCTTCAATCAGCCGCTCATAGAATGACTCGCAACCGCGCACACCCGCCACACATTCCACCCTTTCGTTGATACGAAAGCCCCATATCCTGAGCTGCTCAAGTACGCCATAGTGCGTTTCTGCGAGCGGCTCGCTACAAGTCCCGACGCCAAAGGCAAATAAGGTTAACGGACGCGTGGCCGTTATACGGGAGTCAAGCTGACGCATACTGCCCGCTGCGGCGTTACGGGGATTGGCAAACAGGCGCTCATTTGCCGCCAACCGCTGTTGGTTAAGCCGCTCAAAGTCTTTGAGACGAATGACAATCTCGCCCCGTATCTCTATGCTTTCCGGCAGACCTTCTGCTCTCAACTGCAGCGGAATCGAGCCGATTGTGCGGGCATTGGCGGTAACTTCCTCACACACTTCGCCATCGCCGCGGGTCGCTGCCTGCACAAGCACCCCGTTTTCATAGCGCAAATTAACAGACAGGCCATCCAACTTTGGCTCTGCCACGTACTCAACCTCGGCAATATCCAGTTGATCACGAATGCGCTGATCAAAGTCATTTAAGTCGTCAACGCTAAAAGCATTAGCAAGAGAGCGCATCGGTTCGCGATGTGCGGAAGCCGGAAAGTCGGCTGCTGGGGCGGCACCTACACGCTGGGTAGGCGAATTGGGAGTGACCAGCTCAGGATTTTCGGATTCCAGAAGCTGTAGCTCTTGTAATAAGGCGTCGTACTCAACGTCTGAAATCTCAGGCGCATCGAGTACATAGTATTGATGATTGTGATGCTCGAGCTGTTCACGCAGCGCTTTAGCGCGCGCCGATGCCGCGACTTGTGAGCGATCCGTCATTCCTCAGGGGCTCCGCCGGTCTGCCAACTGGCTCCTCCGCCGATACTCAAGTAGCTCTTCACGCATGTGCTCAATGGATTGTGAATTTAAATCACAACGCCGCCCATCCAATAACTGCCCGCCCAACCGCTCAACAATCGTGCGCGCAGTGGCCAGCATCTGCTCAAAAGTGGAGGGACCATCAAAAGGACCGGGCAGCTGCATAATCATCACAACACCGGGTGTCATCTGTTCAGCCAACTTCGATTGCTCGAATGTTCCCGGCTCCAAAATATTCGCAATGGTATACGCGGCTACTGTTCCTGAATCCGTATCCACACCGCGTCTAAACACCCCCTGGTCAGTTAACTTCAATCCGCACGTCTCAGCAACTTCGGCTAGCGCATCGCCCGCGTACTGGACACCTTTGGGTGCCATCACGGTCAGCACAACAACTTTTTGTTCGCCTTCGGGGACGGCAGAGCCCTCCTCCGGGGTGAGTTCGGGGGCGATCTCCACATCATCCTCAAGCCCTAAGTCCAGCTCCCATTCAGGCTCTGACTCAAGCTCCGGTTCCCGTTCCGGTTCAGGCTCATCAATCCGGGTAACCTTGACCTCGCCGATCACGCCATCATCCCCGTACAGCGCATCGGGTTCGATTCGATCGCTACTTTCCGCGCTCTTCCGTGGCCATTGCGGCCAGCCTTTTTCACGAATGGTCTGCCAACTTCCATGGACATAGACACCAACAATGACGAGCGCACCCAGCCCCAGCAAAATCCATCGTAATTGGTCCATGCTCAACCCCGCCTTTGATTTCGGGCAAATTGTACCGCTAAATGATCCATTAGGTCTCCGCTTCCGCCTCTGCCAGCGTTAAAGCCTCTGCCACATCCACAGCAACAAGCCGGGAGACACCCGGCTCCGCCATTGTAACGCCCGCCAGATGTGTTGCTGCCTCCATGGTGGTCTTATTATGCGTAATAACTATAAACTGCACACGCGAAGACATTTCCCGCAGCAGATCACAAAAACGCCCCACATTGGCCTCATCCAGTGGTGCATCCACTTCGTCAAGCATACAAAACGGCGCAGGATTAAGTTCAAAAATTGCAAAAACCAACGAGACGGCTGTCAGCGCCTTTTCCCCACCTGACAACAAATGAATATTGGTAATTCGCTTACCCGGCGGCCGAGCCATTATTGTGATGCCGGTCTCAAGCAGGTCATCTTCCGTCATCTCAAGATAAGCCTGCCCGCCCCCGAATAGGCGTGGGAACAATCGCTGCAGCCCCGCGTTTACCTTTTCAAAGGTTTCTTTAAATCGGGTGCGGGTTTCACGATCAATTTTTTGAATCGCATCTTGCAGGGTATCCAGTGCTTCGGTCAGATCCGCAAACTGCTCGTCCAAATACTCTTTGCGCTCCGCGAGCGCCTGATGCTCGTCGATGGCTGCCAGATTAATCGGTCCAAGTCGCCGAATACGGTTATCCAAGCGCTCTAATTCAGTCTGCCAGGCGGCTTCTGTCGCATTTTCCGGTAGGGCATTGGAAATGCCATCCGCTGATACCTCAAACCCCGCTAACTGTTCCTGCAATGCGTTACGACGCGCCTCGATCTCGTAATCCCGAAAGCGAGCGGTTTCTGCCGATTCCCGCAATCCGTTAACTTCTTGCTCCGCTGCTGCGCGCTGTTGATCCAGTTCCCTAATAGCGGCGTCTGCTTCGCCTAAACGCTGGCGAGCTACTGTCAGTTCAGCTTCCACTTCAACGCGTTTTGTCAGTAGGGTCTGCCGCTCCTGCTCCAGGTCATCATCTGAGCCTGCTACCGTTTCAAGTGCCTGTCCGAGTTCGGCGTTACGTGCCTCAAACTGATCCTGACTTCGTTGCAGGCGGGCAATTGCCTGTTCAATTGATGCTGCAGCGGTCTGCGCACCCTCTAAACGCAGACTCGCATCCTGCTGACGCTGACGCAGCTCATCGAGCGCCTGCCGCTCCGCATCCAGCAAGCCCACGGATTCATCGCGTTGTGCGATCGCTTTCTCGGTCGCCGCCTCTGCCGTATCTCGATCCTGCATCGCTTGATCGAGGGCAGAACGTGATTCAGTAACTGCGCGCTGCCCCGCTTCGATCGCTTCCAGCAAATCTGCGCGTTCTTCGGTCAAAGACTCTCGCTGTCGCTCCACCTCTTGGATTCGCTCAGCAGCTGCCTGCTGCTTGGCCGCGCAGGTCGCCATCGCTTCACCGATCTTAGCGAGCACTGCCTGTGCCTCGGCGCGCTCAGCCTCCCGCTGGACAATAACGGTATTGCTCGCTTCGAGCTGCTCATTCGCTGCAACGATCGTCTGATCATGCGTTTTGATCTGTGCGGTAAGCCCCTCAATCTCGCGTCGGCGTTCAAGCACGCCTGCCTCAACGCCATCATCTGCGGCAATAACGCGCGCCCAGTGATGGCCGAACCAGCGACCTTGCTGCGTAATAACCGATTGCCCCGCTGGAAGATCCGCCAACAACACGTGAGCCTCGGCATCCGTTTCTGCCACATGCACCGTTGAAAGCAATGACGCCAAAGGCAGCTTTGATTCGATTTTTGCCAGTAATGCTGTGGGCGCCGGCGCAGCCGTCTGCTTCGCAGATTCTACAAACATCGCTCGACCGCGTGGCAGTGCTGCGCCGCCCTCGAGTAAATCGGCGTAGCTCTCAGTCACAACCGCCTGAAGCGCATCCGCTAACGCTATTTCTACAGCACGTTCCCAGCCTGGCTCGACCACCAAATGCTCGACTACTTTTTCCGGCTGCGACAAGCCGAGTGACCTCACCCAGTCTGTGATCTGTTCATCGGCGCCAAGCGCTGATTCCTGCAAGGTCTCCAAAGACGTTAATCGCGCGGATGTTGTCGCCCGCGCCGCTTTGGCTTGATCGAGCTGATCACCTGCCGCCTGAGCGTCACTCTTAGCTGTCTGAGTCTCGCTATCAATGCGCTGGAGAACATCAGTTTGCTCGCGACGTTGGGCCTCCAGTTCATCAGCCTCTGCACGATAAACCGCCTGCTCCTCCTCAGCCTCGGTCTGAGCCAGCTGCTCCAGCGTCTCAGCCAGACGTTCACGGCGCCGGTTCTGCTCGTATAAACGGTCTTCTAACTGCTCGATTCTCGCTCCCTCAACTTGAGCGCTGCGTTCAGCATTGGCTTGCTGCTGGGCAATAGCAGCGCACTCTGCCCGAATTCGTTCCACTTCTTTTTGGCGAGCCTTCAGTTGCTCTTCTGCAGTCGCAATGTCCGCCTCGAGCGCTGCCTTCTCGGGCTCAATTGACGAAACACGGGCTAAAAATAAATCTTTCTTTTCAATATCTTCCCGCATTTCCTTGGAAATTCTTTCAAGCTCAAGCTGATTGCGCTCAAGTTCTTTCCGACTGTTCTCACGCAGCTCGCGACGATGAGCCATCGCCTGCTCGGCACGGGCAATGTCCGCTCCGATCTGATAATACTGGCCCTGCACCGCGTTAACTTGCTCGCTGTCTTCAACATGCCGAGCTCGCATCACTTCTAATTCGCGCTCGACTCGACGCTGATCCGCCAGGCGCGCCTCTAATGCCGTGTTCCGCTCAGAAAGCTCAGTAGCCAGCGCCGTGCGCTCTTTATCGATTGCCTGAATGCGCAGCAGTAGGAGCTCAGCTTGACGCTGGCGCTCCTCGGCTTTTAATGCCCGGTATTTTTCTGCGACTTCTGCCTGACGGGTGAGTTTCTCGAGCTGGGTTCCGACCTCACCACGCACATCCTCGAGTCGCTCGAGGTTTTCTCGTGTATCCCGCATGCGCCGCTCTGTCTCTCGCCGACGTTCTTTGTACAGGCTGATGCCTGCCGCTTCTTCGAGATAACCTCGCAACTCCTCAGGCCGTGCTTCTATCAGCCGTGAAATCGTGCCCTGCTCGATAATTGAGTAACTGCGGGGACCAAGCCCTGTTCCCAGAAAGACTTCGGTCACATCCCGTCGCCGACACCGCGTTCCATTGAGGTAATAGACTGACTGTCCGTCCCGGTTTACCTGACGTCGAACCGAGATTTCCGTGTAGGCGGCATACTGTCCACCGAGGGTCCCATCCGTGTTATCAAAAAGCAGCTCAATACTGGCCTGGCCCACCGGCTTGCGAGTGCCCGAACCACTGAAAATCACATCGGTCATCGAGCCGCCACGCAGATGCTTGGCCGAGCTTTCCCCCATGACCCATCGAACCGCATCAATAATGTTGGATTTACCGCAGCCGTTCGGGCCCACAATTGCCGTAATTGACGCCGGGAAAGGCACGGGTGTTGCGTCAACGAACGACTTGAATCCACTTAACCGAATTTTTGATAGCCGCATGACAACGGGATATCCGACTGTTTAAAACACGCCGCTAACTTACCGGTTTTTCGCGTAGTTTTAAATGGATCGCAAATGCGTGCCGATGCGATCTACCGCAACGGCCAAGCGGTCAAGATCAGTCG
>JAGXLT010000163.1 GCA_018334525.1 Gammaproteobacteria bacterium | reverse complement strand
AATGAATGACCATAATCCCGCACAGCGGGTTATTCGCAGTTTTGTGCGTCGGGAAGGGCGACTGACTGACGGCCAGATCCGCGCCCTAGACCAACTTTATCCACTATATGGCGTTGACTGGGCTGGTGGTGTTCTTGATTTTGATGGCCTTTTTCCGCGATCAGGCCCGGTTGTTCTGGATATCGGTTTTGGTGACGGAGAAGCGCTGGCTGCCATGGCGATGGCCCACCCTGAGTATAACTATTTAGGGCTTGAGGTATATCGCGCCGGTACCGGAAAGCTGCTGCGTCGCATTGAGTCTGAAGGGATTACCAATGTCAAAGTTATGCTGGCGGATGCCACCGAGTTTTTGAAAACTGGGGTTGCCTCGTCCGCATTAGTGGGTGTGCAGCTGTTCTTCCCTGACCCATGGCCAAAAAAACGCCATCACAAACGCCGCATGGTCCAATCCGAATGGCTTGCCATGGTGGCAGATCGCCTGCAGCCCGGTGGCTTTTTGCACATGGCAACGGACTGGGCGGAGTACGCTGACTGGATGCTCGAGTTAGCCAACAACGCGCCCGATTTTGACAACCCGCATCAGGGATTTGCGCCGAATGGTGCTGCACGACCCTCCTCTCGTTTTGAGCGCCGCGGCCTTCGTAAAGGTCATCAAGTGTTCGACTTGATCCTGCTTCGTCGAACGGGCACACTCTAGTCATTACTACAGTTCTGATGTTACGGCATCAGATGAAAAGGGAACGCAGTGTAAAGCTGCGGCTGCCCCCGCAACTGTAAGCGGATAGCGAAGCTCTGATATGCCACTGTCACGATTTGTGATGGGAAGGTGGAGCCAAGCATTGACCCGCAAGCCAGGAGACCTGCCGTTGTAGTCACCCATTTCCGGTGCGGGGCGCGCCTGGGAAGCGGCACATCGCAGAGGTGACAGTCGCCGGTCTGCGGTGGGCTGTCTAATGAGGCCTTCGTAGACCAATTGTGTCTGTTGAAATTAGGCCTCAATCTCATGAAAAAATCTGTTTACTCTTTTGCATTAGCACTGGCTGCTGGTGCGCCCGTGGTTGCGCATGCGCAATCTACCCTTGTCACTGAGTTAGATCCCATTATTGTTTCTGCTGGTATCTCCCCGGTTTCTGCGGACGCCTATGGTCGCTCGCATACGGTAATTAGTCGCCAGGAAATTGAAGCGCAGGGTTATACGACGGTTCAGGAAGCGCTGGAGGCCCGCCCGGGGGTATCCATTAACGGCACAGGACCAAACGACCGTCAGATTCGCATTCGTGGTGGCGAAAGCAGCCACACGCTGGTGTTAATTGATGGTGTTAGGGCCGCGGCAGGCGATAACGAATTCTTTTTGCGTGGGCTGGATTTAAGCGCTGTTGAGCGCATTGAGATATTGCGTGGGCCGCAGTCAGTGCCGTTTGGCACCGATGCTGCAACGGGTGTGATTAACGTGATTACCCGTGAAGCAGCCGAGGGGTTGAATGCCGGGGGCTCTGCGGAAGTGGGTGAGGGCGACCGGCAATCCGCCTATGTGACTTACGGCGGAGCATCTCACCGGTTGGCGTTGTCGGTATCTAATTTAAATGACCGCGGTTTTGATTTCAGCGGCAGTGGCGGTGAGCGTGACGGCACGCGCTGGCAGTCTGCTACGGCAAAGGGTTCGGTTGACCTTACGCCGGCCACGACCTTGGGATTCAGCTTTCGGCTGGCTGATGCCGATTACGACTTTGACGATACCGATTTTAATGCCACGCGAATTGAAGATTATGTGGTTGATAGCGTTGAAAATGAGAGAAATCTTACAGAACGTGCAGGCAGTGTTTTTGTAGAGCATCGGCCAGCAAATCAATCGATGAGCCATCGCTTGCGGCTCGATCGAACCGCTAATCAAACCGATAATGCGTTTGCCTCGGATAGTACCACTGATGTGGTGAACTATCGCTTTCAAATCGCGCTGGATCAGGCGCGAATCGAATCGAGCGATCAGCTGCTCAGCGTACTGTTAGAGCGCCGTACTGACGGTGACGAGGGCGAGGTGCCGGATCGTGAGAATGACAGCGCGGCACTTGAGTATCGAACCTGGTTATCTGAGCAGATGAGTGTTCAGGCCGGCGTGCGCTACGATGACAATAACGTTTTCGATAATGCAACGACCTGGAATGTTGCGTCGAGCTATTTTCTGGAAAACGATATCCGCTTTCATGCCTCAGCGGGCCGAGCCGTGGTTAATCCGACCTTTTTTGAATTTACCGGCGGCACCGATCAAGCCCTTAATGCAGATCTTCAGCCGGAGAAAAACGAAGGCTTTGATGTGGGTGTTGAGCTGCCGGTTATCGGTTTAAATGGCTCTGTTGATGTGACCTATTTTCAGGAAACATTAACGGATGAAATATTCACCACCAGCGGCTTCACGTCACCGTTTATTTTCGAAAATCGCATCGGCGAGAGTGATCGTGAGGGAGTGGAGATTACGGCAATAATCAGGCCTGCCAATGCGGTGGATCTGCGTGTTAACTACACCTACTTGGATGCAGCTGATTCAGATGGCAACACGGTGATACGCCGGCCACGTAACGAATTAGGCATGGGGGCCACCTGGCGTTTGCCCAATGGCGATACAACACTGAGCGGCAACTTGCGGCATGTTCGCGGGCTGTATGACGATGAGTTCTTTATCGGTGGTCAGACCGGGGTTCGCCTGGATGACTTTACCGTGGCGGGTTTTGCGCTCACCCATTCGCTGAATTCGACCTTTGAGCTGACAGCGCGCCTGACCAATGCGTTTGATGAGACTTATCAGGAGGTGGCGGGTTTTGCCACGCGTGGGCAGGCAGCCTATGTGGGAGTGCGTGCCGCATGGTAACGCGGGCATGCCTGGTTTGGCTTTTAGTGGGGGCGTTGCTTCCACTCAGCCTTGGGCAGGCGGAGGAGGCAATCAAGCCGACCCCGCAGCGCGTTGTGTCGATGAACCTTTGTACCGATCAGCTGGCCATGCTGATTGCCGAAGAAAACCAGCTAGTGTCGGTATCCGCGTTAGCGCGGGATCCGCTGAACTCCACGATGGCCGAGCAGGCGGCAGGATACGCGATTAACCATGGTCGGGCCGAAGAGATCCATTTGCTACAGCCCGATCTGGTGATTACCGGTCGCTTTAATGCGGGGCCAACCGTTGAGCTGCTGCGGCGGCTGGGTATTTCGGTGGTGGTGTTCGATCCCGCCAATTCACTGGATGATGTGCGCCAGAATTTGATCAGAATGGGCGAAGTGCTCGGGCAGCCTGAGCGCGCACAGGCGCTGGTGGAATCTTTTGATCAGCGCTTGGCGATGCTTAATGAGCCGGTGCTGAACCCGCCGCGGGCAGCCTTATATTTTCCAAACGGCTATACGCGAGGAGACAACACCCTGCTGGGCGATATGCTGCGCACCGCAGGGTTTGTGA
>JAGXLT010000162.1 GCA_018334525.1 Gammaproteobacteria bacterium | reverse complement strand
TCCGGGGGTGTTGTGGGGCTGCCCCACCGGTACGGGTACGATCGCTCGTCTGGCATTGCTGGCGCATCGTGGGTTAGCTAAGGCAGGCACTGCGCTGCGAAACACAAGTCCCTCTGGCACAGCCTTTGAAGCCACCTGGCTGACGCAGGGCCAGGTGGGTGAGTGGCCGAGCGTAAGAGCAAGAGTGCACGGAGAGCCAACAATTGTCGGTCGGCTTGAATTGGCAGTGCCTTTAAATAAGATGCTACCCGGGATCAATGTTCCCGCATCTGATCCTGCTACGCCTGTTTGATCTTAATGTCGCGGCTAGATAATCGCATGGCGCAGCTTTGCGGAGATCCATTCGCTAACCACGACAGTGCAGAGAATAAGTAGAAGGATAACCGTTACCTGCCCCCAGGCGAGCGTGTTTAATGATCCCTGAAGCTTCAGCCCGATACCCCCAGCGCCCACTAAGCCTAAAATTGTGCTTTCACGAATATTGATATCCCAGCGAAAAACAGAAATGCCCCAAAAGGCGGGCATGATCTGAGGGATAATCCCGTAGTTAATGATCTGTGCGCGGCCGGCGCCAGTCGCGGTAACCGCCTCTACCTGAAGCGGATCAATCTCTTCGATCGCCTCGTAGAGCAGTTTGCCGACAAACCCAATGGATCTGAGCGCAATTGCAACCATTCCTGCCAGTAGGCCGGGGCCGATGATGGCAACCAGTAACAATGCCCAGATCAGTGCATTGATTGAACGCGAGGTAACGATAATAAAAAGGGCAATCGGTCGCAGGAACCTGGCTGAAGGCGTTGTGTTGCTTGCCGCTAAAAAGGCGACTGGAACGGCGATGACTACACCGCCAATGGTACCGATGGTTGCGATGTTGATCGTGTCCCACAGAGGCATAAGAAGCTCAGGCAAATATTCCCAGCGCGGGGGCCACATGCGATTGCCAATATCTGCAGCCTGCCTTGGCGCGTCAGCCACAAAAAACCAAATCGTCTCTCGATTCATCAGTTGCCAGCACCAGACAAAAAGGGCGATCAGCGCTAACCAGCCGATCCACATCAATAAGCGGGTGCGCGGGGTGCGGTGATGCCACAATTGACTGTAATGGCTTATTTCACTCATTGAACGAGTTTCCGAATATAGCCAGAGCCATACTCCGCAAGCATGACGATCACAATAATGGTTAATAAAATCGCCCCGGCACTGTCATATTCGTAGCGATCTATGGCGGTATTAAGCGTTGCGCCAATGCCGCCGGCACCCACGATTCCGATCACGGCTGATTCGCGAAAGTTGATATCCAAGCGATAAAGCGATAGCCCGATCAGCCGCGGCATGACCTGGGGTTGGACTGCATAGTTAATCAACTGCCACCAGGTTGCCCCGGTCGCCCGTATCGCGTCAGCCTGCCCGGGTTCGATCTCTTCGATGTCATCGGCAAGCAGCTTGGCCAGAAACCCAATCGTCGCGAAGCTCAGGGTCAGGAAACCGGCAAAAGGCCCAAACCCGAACATGGCAACAAAAAATATCGCAATGATAATTTCCTGAAGCGCTCGGCTGACAGCAATAATCCCGCGGCAGACGAGGTAAACGGGCCGAGGTGTCAGATTGCGTGCTGCACCGATACCAATGGGTACTGAAATAATGACGCCAATCACGGTGGAGGTGAGCGTCATCGTTAAGCTCTCAATTAGGCCCTGAGAGATATCACGCCAACGGCTTGAAAAGTCAGGCTGTAAAAATCCCATAATAAAACGCTGGCCGCGCTCAAGCCCCATGGCCACCCGCTGCCAATCAACTTCAATGGAAGCGCCCGCAAGAATTAAATAAGCAAGAATGGCCAGTTGGATGCCAATGCGCCATTGCCTGTGAGTCAGGATCTGTGGCGGTTTGCGCCAGTAGTTCGGGTAAGCGTCGGACGGGCGCATTACAATTCCGCTTCTTCGCGTGACGGATTCCAGTCCTCTTCCCCGTAAATCGCGGTGAGTGTCTCTTCGTTTAGCGCTTTGGGATGCCCATCAAACACAATTTTACCGGCGCGTAAGCCGACAATTCGTTGCATGAATTGCTGTGCAAGCGGCACATCATGAATGTTAACAATCGCAGGCAGGTTACGTTCGGTACAGATCTCTGTGAGCAGTCGCATGATCTGGCGTGAGGTTTTGGGATCAAGACTGGCTGTGGGTTCGTCAACAAGCAGCAGTTCCGGCCCCTGCGTAAGTGCCCGGGCAATGCCGACTCGTTGGCGTTGTCCGCCAGAAAGGGCATCAGCACGTTTGTCGCAATGTTCCAGTAGCCCGACACGATCAAGTAACTGGTAGGCGCGTTGGATATCCTGCGACGGAAAACGTCGGGTCCAACTGCGCCAGAACGGCACATAACCGAGCCGTCCTGACAGTACATTTTCCATCACCGTAAGGCGTTCGATCAGTGAGTATTCCTGAAAAATCATGCCAATACGCCGGCGCTGCGAACGAAGCGATCTGTTACTCAGCTGTACCAGATCGACATCGCCCAACAGCACCTTCCCGCTCGTTGGCTCCACCAGACGATTAATGCACCGAATCAGTGTCGACTTTCCTGCGCCGGACGGCCCGATCAATCCCATGATCTGGCCTTTTGGCACGCTCAGGTCAACCTCAATCAGTGCCTTATCGCCCGTTTTGTAGACCTTCGAGAGGTTGGCAATTTCCAGCATTACTAATTAATCACTGGCACTCGTAGACCACATTGTTGGCCTCATCGATTGTGCGAATGACCGCCCAATCCTCCTGAAAAGTGATTGGGATGAACTGATCTTCACCGTTGCGTCCAAATTCCTCAGCAAGTGCGGAGCCTTCCCAGTCAAAACTAAAGAATGCCTCTTGAATCTTCTCTTGCAGATCAGGCGCAAGGTTATAGACCATTCCGTAGCCCGTCGTCGGGAAGGTTTGGGACTGATAAACCACCTCAATCTGGTCTTCAGTAATGACATCCCGATCGATCATTCGACCCTTAACCGAGTTGGCTACCGATGCGGCTAAATAATCCTGATTAGCCACGCCCAGAATTGAGTTGTCATGCGCTCCAGAAAAGCTGGGCGTGAAATCCTCACCCGCGACCATGTCAAATTCAGCTTTAAGAATGGCTGAAGGTGCTTTAAAGCCCGAGTTGGATGTTTCTGCGGTAAAGGTCAGTTCACGGCCGCGCAGGTCCTCAACGTCACTGATACCGGAGCCGGGGTGAGTGATAATCTCCATCTCATACCCAAAAGAGCCATCGGCAGCTGCCATCATGGTAAATGGGCGAAAGCCTGCGCAAGCGACAGCGATGGGGTTTGACCCTGTATTAAAGCCGGCAACGTGAAGGCGTCCGGCCCGCATCGCTTCGATTTGCGCTGCATTCGACTGTACTGGAAAGAACTGCACCCGTTTGCCGGTCACGCTTTCCATATGCTCTAAAAATCCT
>JAGXLT010000161.1 GCA_018334525.1 Gammaproteobacteria bacterium | reverse complement strand
AGGTACGCCGGTCGCTAAAATTGAAGTGGCAGAAACGGCCGAGGCAGCGGAGGCACCCGCTGAACCGGCCGCTGAGACGAAGCCTGAACCGGCGCCGGAAGCAGTGCCTGAACCCGAGCCAGCACCCGCGGCCGACACACCGGCTCCCACTCCGACACCAGCGCCAGCATCCGCGGCCGGCAAACTAACGCATGCCAGCCCATCGGTGCGGCGTTTTGCCCGCGAACTTGGCGTGCCGCTGGCAGAGGTCAACGGCACGGGTCGTAAGGGCCGAATTACCCGTGAAGATGTGCAGGGCTTTGTGAAGGGCGTGATGAGCGGCGGCGGTAATACCGGCGCTGCAGCAAGCGGTGGCAGCGGTATTCCGCCGATCCCGGCTGTCGATTTCTCCAAATTTGGTGAAATTGAAGAAGTGCCGCTATCGCGCATTAAAAAGCTCTCTGGCCCGCATTTGCATCGCAGCTGGCTGAATATTCCGCATGTCACACAATTTGATGATGCTGATATCACCGAGTTGGAAGCGTTCCGCAAGCGTGAAAAAACTGCCGCTGAAAAAGCCGGCGTTAAGCTCACCCCGTTAGCCTTCTTAGTGAAAGCCGCCGCCTCGGCTTTGCGTGAACATCCCACGCTCAATAGCTCACTCAATGCAGATGGCTCCGCACTGATCATGAAGCACTACATCAATATCGGTGTGGCGGTAGACACGCCGAACGGGCTGGTTGTGCCGGTTATTAAAGACGCTGATAAAAAGGGCATTTATGCCATTGCGGCAGATTTGGGCGAGCTGTCGGTTAAAGCACGTGACGGCAAACTCGGCCCGGGAGATATGCAGGGAGGTACATTCAGTATCTCCAGCCTGGGCGGCATCGGCGGCACGGCGTTTACGCCGATCGTGAATGCGCCCGAGGTGGCCATTCTGGGTGTCTCTAAATCTTCTACACAACCGGTATGGGATGGTGAGGCCTTTCAGCCACGGCTGATGTTGCCGCTGAGCCTGTCCTATGACCATCGCGTGATTGACGGTGCGGCCGCCGCGCGCTTTACCACTTACCTCTCAAGCCTGCTTGGCGATCTGCGTCGCCTTATTTTATAAGCCGGCTAAGGAGCTTAGATTTATGTCCGAAGAAAAGGAAATTCGCGTCCCCGATATTGGCGATTTTGATGCCGTTGAAATCATCGAGATTCTGATTGCGCCCGGCGATAGCGTAGAGGCCGAGGCCTCACTCATTACGCTGGAAAGCGACAAGGCCACCATGGAGGTGCCTGCGCCGTTCGACTGCACCATCACCACACTAAAAGTCAGTGTGGGCGACAGCGTGGGGAAGGGTGATCTTATCGCATTGGCCACACCGACGGGCGCGGCAGAAGCTGATGCGCCCGAAGCCGCGCCGGCTGAAACCGCACCGGCAGCTGAAACGCCAGCACCCAAACCCGCCCCTGCGCCCGCCGAACCCGCAGCGGCCCCGGATGATGCCGACTGCGATGTGGTGGTCATTGGTGCCGGCCCCGGAGGTTATTCGGCAGCATTCCGCGCCGCGGATCTAGGATTGAAGGTCATCCTGATCGAGCGCTATGCCGAGCTGGGTGGTGTTTGCCTGAATGTGGGCTGCATTCCCTCAAAAGCGCTGCTGCATGCCGCAAAAGTGATTGACGATGCCGCCTTTTTTGCAGACCACGGGGTTAAATTCGGTAAGCCGAAAATTGACCTGAAAAAGCTCGAAGCCTGGAAATCGAGTGTCATCGGCAAACTTACCGGTGGCCTGCAGGGCCTGGCCAAGCAGCGTAAGGTGGAAGTGGTGACCGGTAAAGCGGGCTTTACTGATCCGCATACCCTGAACGTAGACACCGACAAGGGTGAGCGCGCGATTCGCTTTCGGCATTGCATTATCGCTGCTGGCTCACGCCCGGTTGCCCCGCCCGGATTTGACCTTAAGCACCCGCGAATCATGGATTCGACCGATGCGCTTGAGCTTGAAGAAATTCCTAAACGCTTACTGATTGTCGGCGGTGGCATCATCGGCCTTGAAATGGCCTCGGTTTACCATGCTCTGGGCAGTGAAATTACCGTGGTTGAACTGGCTGACCGATTAATGACCGGCGCCGATGCGGATATCGTTAAACCGTTCCGTAAAATCATCGATAAGCGCTATGCCAACATCTACTTAAAAACTCGCGTGGTTTCACTGACCGCCGACGATAAGGGCGTTGACGTGCAGTTCGAGGGCGACAAAGCCCCGGCTGAAGACCGCTTTGATCGGGTGCTGGTATCGGTGGGACGCCGCCCGAATACTGACGGGCTGAATATTGAGACAAGCGGGCTTTCCCTACAGGATAATGGCTGCATTGCGGCGGATGATCAGATGCGCACTGCGGCTGCCCATATCTTTGCCATCGGCGATATCATCGGACAGCCCATGCTGGCACATAAGGCCGTGCACGAAGGCAAGGTAGCTGCCGAGGTTATCGCCGGCGAGAAAAGCGGCTTTGACGGGCGTGTTATCCCCTCAGTGGCTTACACCGATCCGGAAGTGGCGTGGGTCGGCGTCACCCAGGAGCAGGCCAAAGCAGAGGGGCTTGCCGTTGAAGTGGGTACCTTCCCGTGGGCGGCCAATGGCCGATCGTTGTCTTTAGGGCGCGATGAAGGCGTCACCAAACTGATTTTCGATAAAGAAACCGAACGGGTTATCGGCGCGGGCATTGTCGGCAACAACGCCGGTGATTTAATTGCCGAGGTGGCACTCGCCATTGAAATGGGTGCCGATATGCATGACATCGGGCTCACCATTCACCCGCATCCGACACTCTCTGAGTCAGTTGCGATGGCAGCCGAGGCCGCCGCAGGAACGTTAACGGACCTTTATATGCCACGGAAACGTTAGCTCGGGATGGCCAGAAGCGCCAGCATCGTTGCCACCGGGCGGCATCTGCCGGGTCGCTGTGTGACCAACGATGAGCTGCGCGCGCATTTTGACCGTCAGGGCAAAGCTGAGGTTATTGATCAGTTCGCTGAGCGTTCGGGCATCCGCCAGCGATGGTGGGCCGCGCCGCAGGAGGCCACCTCCGATCTCGCCCTGCAGGCGGCACGTCATGCTTTAGCGCGCGCGGGGCGGCAGGCTAAAGAGGTTGATTTGATCATTTTGGGCACCGACACCCCTGACCAAACCACCCCTGCCACCAGCGTGATTCTGCAGGCCAAACTCGGTGCGAGCCAGGCCGGCACCTTTGATGTGGGCTGCGCCTGTGCCTCTTTCCCCACGGCGCTGGCCATTGCGGCCGGTCTGATCGCCACCAACCCGCAGCTACGCTGCGTGCTTGTCGTAGGGGCTTATCTGATGCACCGGCTCGCCGACCCTGACGATCCCATGATCTTTTTCTATGGTGATGGGGCCGGCGCCGCTGTGGTGGAGCCGAGCGAAAGGGAGGGTATCTGCGCCAGCGCTTTTCTTGCCGATGGACAGTATGCGG
>JAGXLT010000160.1 GCA_018334525.1 Gammaproteobacteria bacterium | reverse complement strand
AGAGAGAAGGAGGAGATCACCGGCAAACAATGCCGTTTTAACCAGGGGTGACTCCGCCACTACAAAACCAACCGATTCAGCTTCTGCCTGATGCTGCGCACCTGACACCACGATGCTCACCAGTTTTGTGGCCCCCTCACCATCTGCCACCACCTCTTGAGCAAGCTCAATACATAGCTGATTCAGCGCTTGGGTAAAGACAGAAAAATCCGGAGAAGCCTGATCCAAAGCGATCCCCGATGTGCCTGTAGCTATTAATGTGCACGCATCATTGGTTGAGGTATCACCATCCACGGTGATTCTGTTAAAACTTTCGCTAACGGCTGAAGTAAGTAACCGGCGCAATAATGTTGGCTCAATGGCTGCATCGGTAGCGACAAAAGCCAGCATGGTGGCCATGTCAGGCCGAATCATACCTGATCCTTTCGCGATGCCCGTTATGGTTACGGGTCCGGATGAAAGGGTTAACTGAACACTGCGTCCTTTCGGCCGCAGGTCAGTAGTACGAATTCCATCGGCAGCCTCAGCCCAACCATCAGCGGATAATGTCTGCGCAGCATTAGGCAAAGCATCAATCAGCGGGCTGACCGGCAGCAACTCGCCAATCACACCGGTTGAGTACGGCAGGACCTGTTCCGGCGTACATCCCATTAACTCGGCGACGGCTTCACAGGTCGTAACCGCTGCCTGTTCGCCAGCCGAACCCGTGCCGGCATTGGCATTTCCCGTGTTAATAACCAGATACCGACTTGCGGAATGCTGCAAATGCGCCTCTGCCAAACGCACGGGTGCAGCCCGAAACCGATTGCGCGTGAAGACCGCTGCCACGTTGGCTTCTTTAGCTAACTCAATAAGTACCAGATCCCGCTCGCCATTGCGGCGTATGCCGGCCATCACTGTTGCAAGGCGAACCCCCGCTACCGGATGTAGCGTTGGCAGCGGTGATTCACCCACCGCCATCGAGGCGCCCATGACAGGATTTGTACTTTTTACCTGATCCGCAAGGGCACGGCTCATTACGACCGACTTTTCGTTCACCGCGCACAAACGGCTGGCGCTCTGGTCCGCCGGCTGCCGCGCGAGATTGCGGTGCCGATTCATCCTGCGCTAACGCATCACTGGATGCGTGTTGGAACTGCAAAGAGCTGGCCTGCTGCGCCGCACGCTCTGCCTCAGCGGCCTGAGTATCCTCCGGGCCACGCACATTCACATTAAATAAAATTCGAATGGTCTCGCGCTTAATGCCATCAAGCATCTCGCTAAACATCTCAAACGCTTCTTTTTTGAACTCCTGCTTCGGATTACGCTGCGCCATGCCACGCAAACCAATCCCCTGACGCAGAAAATCCATCGCTGCTAAATGCTCTTTCCACTGATTATCGAGCACTTGCAGAAGGAAGCTTTTCTCGACCTCTCGCATGTTCACGCCGATCGCAGACACTTCTTCCTCTTTGGCTGCATACCGTGCTGCGACCTCTGATTCCAGCCGCTCCGCAACACCATCCCGATCAAGCTCGTCATCTTCTTCGAGCCACTGCCCAACGGGTACAGCAACACCGAACTGGCCTTGCAGTACTTCTTCAAGCGCAGGCACATCCCATTGATCCTCAATCGTACCCGGCGGCATGTGCTCAGCCACTAAAGTCGCGAGCACATCATTTTGCATATCCACTACCGTACCGGAGATATCGTCTGACTCCAGAAGCTCATCGCGTTGGGCATAAATAACCCGCCGCTGATCATTAGCAACATCATCAAAATCCAGCAGATGTTTACGTATATCAAAGTTATGCGCCTCTACTTTGCGCTGCGCATTCTCAATGACACGAGAGACCATGCCACTCTCAATTGCCTCTCCAGGCTGCATCCCTAACCGCTGCATCATTCCTGATACGCGATCCGAGGCAAAAATCCGCAAAAGGCTATCGTCAAGAGAAAGGAAAAATCGGGTAGAGCCCGGATCACCCTGACGCCCTGATCGGCCGCGAAGCTGATTATCGATTCGCCGTGACTCATGCCGCTCAGTACCGATCACATGCAACCCGCCCGCTTCCAGAACTGCGTCATGACTTGCTTGCCAGACTGTCTCGTCGGCTTCGGTATTACCGCCGAGCACAATATCCGTACCACGCCCTGCCATATTGGTTGCAATGGTCACCGCTCCGGGTTTTCCCGCATCGGCAATAATCCCTGCTTCGCGTTCATGCTGCTTAGCATTCAATACTTCATGCGCAATTTTGGCTTTGGCAAGCGCCGTGGAAATACGCTCAGAGCTTTCAATCGACGTGGTTCCCACCAACACCGGCTGACCGCGTTTATTGCAGTCCTGAATATCTTCAATAATTGCCGCGTATTTATCTTCCTGATTCAAAAAAACCAAATCGTGATGATCGGCACGCACCATCGGACGATGGGTCGGAATAACGGCCACTTCCAGCCCGTAGATATGCTGAAATTCGTACGCTTCGGTATCGGCGGTACCGGTCATCCCAGCCAACTTGTTGTACATTCGGAAATAGTTCTGAAATGTAATGGAGGCCAGTGTCTGGTTTTCTGCCTGAATCTCCACGCCTTCCTTCGCCTCTATCGCCTGGTGCAGACCCTCTGACCAGCGCCGCCCCGGCATTGCGCGACCGGTGAACTCATCCACAATCACAATCTGATTGTCGCGCACCAGATAATGCACATCACGCTGATACAGGGTATGCGCCCGCAGCGCGGCATTAAGGTGATGCACCATTGCGATATTGCGGGTGTCATACAGGGATTCATCTTCACCCAGCATGCCGGCTTGACGTAATAACGCTTCGGCGCGCTCCTGCCCGTCCTCGGTTAAAAAGGCCTGTCGCGCTTTTTCATCTAGGTAGTAATCGCCCGGGCCTTCTTCTTCCTGCTGCACCTCTAATTGCGGTACCAGCTGGTTCATCTTCAGATATAACTCACTCGACTGCTCGGCGCGCCCGGAGATAATCAGAGGTGTCCTTGCCTCATCAATCAGGATGGAATCAACCTCATCTACAATCGCGAAATAACGACCCCGTTGCATTCGGTCGCCAGCGCGTAAGGCCATGTTGTCACGCAAATAGTCGAACCCGAATTCGTTATTAGTGCCGTAAGTAATATCTGCCTGATAGGCGGCCCGCTTACTTGGCCCATCCATGCCGGGTACAACGACACCCACTTCAAGCCCGAGAAATTGATAAACCTGCCCCATCCACTCGGCATCACGCCGGGCAAGGTAATCATTAACAGTGATGACATGCACGCCCTCACCCGGTAGCGCATTCAGATACGCTGCCAGCGTTGCCACCAGCGTTTTCCCCTCACCCGTTTTCATCTCGGCGATACGGCCCTGATGCAAAACCATTCCGCCGATCAGTTGCACATCGAAATGGCGCATTCCCAGCGCACGCCGTGCCGCCTCACGAACCAGCGCAAATGCCTCAGGCAGCAATGCTTCCAGGGTTTCGCCATCGGCAACACGAGACCGA
>JAGXLT010000007.1 GCA_018334525.1 Gammaproteobacteria bacterium | reverse complement strand
GAAGGGAAACGAGGCAACCGCCATTTTAGTGGGCGATGCCCTGCAATCATTGGCCTTTCAGCTCATTGCCGATGCAGGCATACCGGCAGCGGAAGTGCGTTTAAACATGCTCAAAACACTGGCACAGGCCGCCGGGTCTCGCGGCATGGTGGGTGGTCAGGCAATGGATTTAGCCGCCGCAGGGCAAACGCTTAACGCCATGCAGCTTGAGGATGTGCACCGAAATAAAACGGGCGCACTGATACTGGCGAGCTTACAGCTCGGCGCGCTTTGCGGTACGCGGCAGGATCGCGCCAGCAAAGAAGCCCTAACCCGCTATGGTAACTGTATAGGGCTTGCCTTTCAGGTGCAGGATGACATTTTGGATGTTGAAGGGGATGCTGCCTCGCTAGGCAAACAAAGCGGCGCCGATGCGCAGCATGAAAAGGCAACCTACCCCGCTCTGATGGGGCTGGAGCCCGCCCGGGCGTTTTCCCGGGCGCTGAGCGAGGAAGCGATTACCGCACTTGAGGATTTCGATGCGCGCGCTGATTTGCTGCGCGCGCTGGCTCAATACATCGTTAATCGCGACCGATAAGCTAGCCAGCCGCGCGCGAGGCCTTTTTACGCTCATGCTCCAACAGCAGCTTTTTACGAATCCGAATTGCTGCCGGCGTCACTTCCACTAACTCGTCAGAGTCAATAAATTCCAGCGCCTGCTCAAGTGAAAGCCGAATCGGCGGCGTGAGAATGATGTTTTCGTCAGACCCCGCAGCACGAATATTCGTTAATTGTTTCGCCTTCATCGGGTTAACAACCAAATCGTTGTCTCGACTGTGCAGACCGATGACCATGCCCTCGTAGACCTCTTCACCCGGCCCGATAAGCAACTTGCCACGCTCCTGAAGATTGAACAGGGCATATCCCAGCGCTTTACCGGTTGCCATCGCAATCAGCACCCCGTTAGTGCGCTGTCCATAATCACCACTTTTCACCGGGCCATAGTGATCAAAAACGTGATACATCAATCCAGTGCCTGAGGTCGCGGTTAAAAACTCTGTTCTAAAGCCAATTAACCCACGTGCGGGAATGATGTAATCAAGCCGCACCCGACCGCGGCCATCCGGCAGCATGTCAGTCAGCTCACCGCCACGCTCCCCAAGACGCTGCATCACCGCGCCCTGGTAGTCGTCAGCTACGTCCACGGTCAGGTTCTCGTAAGGCTCTTCGCGCTGGCCATTGACCTCGCGGGTAATCACCTCGGGGCGAGAAACACCCAGCTCATAACCCTCACGGCGCATGTTTTCAATCAGGATACCTAGATGCAGCTCACCGCGACCGGAAACACGAAATTTCTCAGGATCCTTTGTGTCTTCTACCCGCAGGGCCACATTATGTTGAAGCTCTCGCATCAAACGCTCACGCAGCTGGCGTGAAGTCACAAACTTGCCTTCGCGTCCGACAAATGGCGAGGTGTTGACCTGAAAGGTCATCGACACCGTCGGCTCATCAACCGTAAGCGCAGGCAGCGGCTCTACGGCGGCCGGATCACAGAGCGTATCGGAGATGTTGATCCCCTCAACACCCGTGAACGCAATAATATCGCCGGCGCCTGCCGACTCCACTTCAATACGATCAAGCCCAAGGAACCCGAGCACTTGCAGAATTCTTACCTGACGCCGCTTGCCATCCCGATCAACACAGATCAGGTTCTGACCACTGCGTACTTCGCCGCGCTCAATACGACCGATACCGATCACACCCACATAGCTGCTGTAATCTAGCGAGATCACCTGAATCCGAAACGGCCCGTCCGCATCCACCTCGGGTGGCGGCACGGTATCGCGAATCAGCTCAAATAATGGCGTCATATCACCGCTGCGAACCGTGGATTCTGTGCCCGCATAGCCATTCAGTGCTGAGGCATAGATTACGGGGAAGTCCAGCTGCTCGTCAGTGGCACCCAAATTATCAAATAGATCAAACGTACGATCGACTACCCAATCCGGTCGGGCACCATCCCGGTCAACCTTATTCACCACAACAATGGGCCGTAGGCCGCGTGCCAGTGCCTTTTGCGTGACAAAACGCGTTTGTGGCATCGGGCCGTCAACCGCATCGACCAGCAAGAGAACTGAATCCACCATCGAAAGCACCCGCTCGACTTCGCCACCGAAGTCAGCATGGCCGGGGGTGTCTACAATATTGACGTGCAGGCCCTGCCATTCAATAGCGGTATTCTTTGACAGAATAGTAATGCCCCGCTCGCGCTCGAGGTCGTTAGAGTCCATCACTCGCTCCTGCGCTGCTCCGCGCACAGCAAGCGTGCCCGACTCCTGCAGCAGTCGATCCACCAGCGTGGTTTTGCCGTGATCAACGTGAGCGATAATGGCGATATTTCGAAGATTTCTGATTTCTTTAGACATCCCGCCTATGCTACACGGTTTGCGCGTGAAAGACATGACAGGGTATGTTGATTTCCTACGAAGGAGGATTCCATTATGCGGCGGACGATCAAGCAATTACTCGGCAATCGTACCGGCTCACTGCACGCATTAGGGCCGGATCAAACCGTCGCTGATGCCGTGGCCCTCATGAATCGAGCCAATATCGGTGCTGTATTGGTCATGAATCCAGAGCAGGAACTGCTTGGCGTTTTTACGGAACGCGATGTTTTAAGACGGGTGCTTAAGAGTCACCTTGACCCGGAAGCAACACGGCTGGAAGCTGTGATGACCCGCGAAGTCTATTGGATCGCCCCGGATAGTGCGGTTGACGATGCGATGGCAATCGTTAGTGAACGCAACATTCGGCATATCCCTGTGATGGATGGCGCCAAAGTGTTAGGTATGATTTCGGTCCGCGATTTGACAGCCGCCGTCGTGGAAGATCGGGAATTGGAATTGGCAGAACTGACCAGTTATATGCATGGCAGCTATGGCGGCTCACCGCATCTTTAGTTTCGCCGAATAACCTGTCGCCCAAAGGCCCAGGCAAATAAAACCAGTAGCGGGAAAATCTCGAGCCTACCGAGCAGCATTAAAATACTGAGCACTCCTACCGCAGATGCCGGCATATCAGGGCCTACCAAACCGCTGGATAGCCCTGAATTAAACAATGCCGAGGCCGTCTCAAAAAAAACATAAGCAAGCGGTGTGCCGGCTGGTAAAAACTGCAGCATCACAAAAACACCCAGCAGCCAGAGCAGCATAAACACGCCGACTAAACGGGCAGCGATTCGACCCAGCTCTCCCATTATTTTTGGTGAAACGCGCTGTGCGTTGTGCCGCACGGTGACTACCTCATGCGCACTGGCACGAAACTCTCGCAACTGCCCCGCCAGATCTTTAAGTAGAATGCCAACGCGCAGCAGCTTAAGACCGCCACTGGTTGAGCCGGCCATACCACCCATTAACACGGCAACCAGCAGTAGCAGCAACGCCGCATCTGACCACGATGCGACCGACTCGGTCGCAAACCCCGCTGTGGTGACCGCCGATACCCACATAAACACTAACGAGACCATCTCCCCCGATCGACCGGCCAGCCAATGCTGCCCGATAAGTAAAATCGCCCCAACGACTAATACCCATACAAAAATACGCACCTCGTCAAAGCGCCAGACTTTGGCGGGTGTCTGCCGGTCTACCACCAGTCGGTAATGCACTAAAAAGCTGATCGCACCAAAAATCATTAGTGGCAGGTACGCCAATTGCACGGCCATCGGCGCGCTAAAAAGGCTATCGTCGGTAATCGTAAAACCGCCCGTCGCAATGGCCGTCATCCCATGGTTCACCGCTCGCCACAGCGGCTCGCCCACCAGCCACAACAACACTATTCCTGCCACGGTGTAGGCGATGTAAATCAGCCATATCATGCGCACGGTGGCTTTGACCGTTGGCAGAATTTTCTCTTCTCGCGCTTCTGAAAAGTACAGATTTAAGGCGCCCCGCTCTGCCGGAAGCACGGCGATGAGCAGCAAGATCACGCCAATTCCCCCAACCCACTGCGTTAAGCTGCGCCACCATTGCAGGTAAGCGGGCAGCTCCGATGGCGCCGCAATGATCGTAAGACCTGTTGAGGTAAAGCCGGAAATCGACTCAAACAGAGCACTAGTAGGCGCCAGCTGCGCACCCAACCAAAACGGTAAGGCGCCAATCAGCGCGATCAACGTCCAACTGATGGCCGCGATTTGCATGGATTGATAGCGATGAAAGGTTTGCGCGCCGCGACCCAAAAGCAGCAAAAACTGCCCCAGCGTGATTGCTACAGCAGCGGTGATTAGCAAAGGCCACAACCCGTTAGACTGATCTGACCACCAGGCAATAGGCAACGAGAGCAGCGCCATTAGTGCTGGCACATGCAAAAGAATCCCCGTGCCGCGAAAAACCTCGCGCAATGTCAGCGCTCCGTGATGTTGAGCAGATGCTCAGCGACAAGGCGCTCGGGATCGGCCAAAATATGCACACCAAGCCGCCGAAAGATGGCTAAATGGCTGTGCTGGTTCACCGTACTTGTCCGTTTTTCTACACCGGCTTCCTGCGCCAGAAGCATCGCCATCAGGTTGGTCGAATCATCCGCTGTTGTTGCTATCACAGCGTCGGCATCCGCAAGATGACTTTCTGCCGCCGCGGTTTCAGCGCTAATTGCCATTTCCAATACCAACACATCGTGCTCTTCTGCACACTCTTGCGCCAGCGTGGCATCCGGTTCCACCACCGCCGCAGTATGCCCCGCTTCCAGTGCTCGTTCGACGAGGCTATTTCCAACCGGGCCTGCTCCAATTATGACCAAATACATCCTTGCTCCCCTGTTAAACGCTGAGCGGTGGCTCCTGCATGGCCGCCGTCTGCTCTCTTAATGCCAGAATATGATCTTCCCAGAATCGCGCAGACGCAAACCAAGGGAAAGCCGGTGGGAACGCCGGATCATCCCAACGGCGGGCGAGCCATGCCGCATGACTCATCAGGCGGAGGGTACGCAGGGCCTCAAGCAAATGCAGCTCGCGCGGGTCAAAGGGATGAAAATCTTCATAGCCGGCCAGCACATCACTTAACTGCAGGGCACGTTCTGCGCGCTCTCCCGATAACAGCATCCATAAATCCTGCAGGGCGGGCCCATTAATGCAGTCATCTAAGTCCACAAAATGTGGACCCTGATCGGTCCATAAAATATTACCGGGATGGCAATCACCATGCAGTCGAATCACCGTATACCCCTGAGCACGAGTAAATGCCGCTTCGATATCAACGAGCAGATCGTCCGTTACGGACTGATAAGCCGGCAGCAAGGGAGCAGGTATCAGCGCCTGGGCAAGGATATAATCGCGACTCTCCCGACCCATTCGCTGCGGATCAAGATTCGGGCGATGCGCGAATGGCTCAACCGCACCCAGCGCATGAGTTCTGCCCAGCATTCGCCCCAGCCATTCGCGTGTATCCGGATCGTCGAGTTCCGGGGCATGACCGCCTCGGCGGGGGTATAAGGCGTAACGAAAGCCCTCATGCTCATGCAGCGAACGGTCATTTATGACCAATGGTGGAACAACCGGAATCTCCCGCGCGGCCAGCTCTAGTGCAAAGGCGTGCTCCTCTTCCAGCGCGGGAATACTCCAACGTGACGGGCGATACACCTTTAATATGAGCGGCTCTGCCTCTTCAATGCCGACCTGATAAACCCGGTTTTCATAGCTGTTTAAGGCTAACAGCCGCCCGTCGGGCTGCAGGCCCAGCGCCTCTACCAAATCCAACAGGCGATCCGGTGTAAGCGTGGCAAAAGGATGCGTATTCATAAATGCACCCAGACCGGGGCTAAATCTTTTGGCAACGTGCCAAGCCGACCCACATCGCTCCATTGAAATGCCGGATCATGAAAATCAGAACCCACCGATGCCACCAAATTAAAGCGTCGCGCTAGCGCAGCGGCGGACTCGATATCATTGCGATGACTACCACCACTGACCACTTCAATCGCATCGCCGCCACAGTCAACAAACCGCTGAATCACAGCCCGCAAAGCACCACTACTCAATCCATACCGCAGGGGATGGGCAAACACGGCCTTCCCCCCGGCGGCATGAATCCAGGCCACCACTTCTTCCATGGTGGCCCATTCCACGGCGCAATAACCCGGCCGGCCACGCTTCAGATACTTAGAGAAAGCTGACCGAAAGTCAGTCACAACGCCGTTTGCCACTAAATCCCGCGCAAAATGCGCTCGACCGGGTGCACCGTTGGCGCCGGCGGCATCCAAAACTCGAGCCAGCACACCTTCACAACCGGCACGCTCAAGGCGCTCACCAATACGCTGTGCACGCTGCCTGCGCGCGGCCAACTGTTGCGCTACCCCGGTAACAAGGTCTGGCTGCTGTGCATCAAAGTTAAGCCCTACGATATGAACCACCCCCCGCGCCCAGCGTGCAGATAACTCAATACCGGATAGGCAACGGATACCGCTGGCAGCGGCATGGGCCTGCGCAGCCGACACCCCCTCGAGCGTGTCGTGATCGGTCAGGGCCATCAGTTCCACGCCAGCAGCGACAACCCGATCCACCAATGCCTCGGGGGTAAGCTGACCATCTGAGGCGGTGCTATGCATATGTAGATCAACCGGCTTGTGAGCGCCCATGCCTCATCCTATAATGAATGGCTCGGCAGCTGACGGCTGCCGTTTGTTTTTTGGAGGTCTTCGCCATGTCATCGGCCATCATGTCGACCTATAAACGCCTTCCCGTGTCCTTTGTCCGTGGCAAAGGCTGCTGGGTAGAGAGCAGCACCGGTGAGCAGTATCTCGATGCGCTCTCAGGCATCGCTGTCTGCGGCTTGGGGCATGCCCACCCACGGGTGGCGACTGCATTGGCGGATCAGTCTACACGACTGATTCATACCTCCAACCTTTATGGAATTCCCCACCAGGAAGCGCTCGCTGAAAAGCTCTGCGCGCTTTCCGGCTTAGAACAGGTCTTTTTCTCTAATAGTGGGGCAGAGGCGAATGAAGCCGCTATTAAGCTGGCGCGGCGCTTTGGCCACACCACCGGCAAAACGCGACCGGAAATTATTGTGGCGGAAAATGCCTTTCATGGCCGCACGCTGGCTGCCTTAGCGGCAACCGGTAATGTGAAGGCACAAGAAGGTTTTGGGCCGATGCCCGAAGGCTTTGTGCGGGTCCCTTATAACGATGTGGCCGCCGTCGCTGCGGCAGGCAGCGAACAAACCGTCGCCGTGTTTGTCGAACCCATTCAAGGCGAAGGCGGCATTGTGGTGCCAGGCGATGGATACTTAAGCGGACTGCGCACATTATGCGATGAGCGCGGCTGGCTGCTAATGGTTGACGAAGTGCAATCCGGCGTGGGCCGCACGGGCCGCTGGTTTGGGCACCAGCATGCCAGCATCACGCCCGATGTGATTACGTTGGCCAAGGCTTTAGCGAATGGCGTGCCTATCGGTGCATGCATCGCCGGCGGCCGTGCAACCGATATCCTCGGCCCCGGCAGCCATGGCTCTACTTTTGGCGGCAATCCCCTATCCTGTGCCGCGGGACTGGCAGTTTGCGATGTCATCGCAGAAGAAAACCTGACTGAACGAGCAGCGGTGCTGGGTGAACGTTTGCGGGCAGGATTTACAAACGGCCTGCAGGGTGTCGAGAAGGTAAAAGAAATTCGTGGGCGTGGGCTGATGATTGGCATTGAGCTAACCATGCCCTGTGCTGAGCTGGTTACCCAGGCGCTTGACGCTCATCTACTCATTAACGTGACGGCGGGCAATGTGGTTCGCCTGCTGCCACCACTCATATTGACTGATGAAGAGGCCGATCAGATTGTCTCTACGTTGGTCCCGTTAATTAAGGCACTCTAAACCATGCCCATCAAACATTTTTTGACCCTTAACGATTTGGATCGTGACGAGTTGGCTGCCCTGCTTCGGCGCGCTGATTCCTTACGTGACTTACATCGCGATCACGCTCTGCATGAGCCCCTTCGCGGCCGGGTACTGGGAATGATCTTTGAGAAATCCTCAACGCGCACGCGTGTATCTTTTGAGGCCGGTATGGCGCAATTAGGGGGCAGCGCGATATTTCTGTCACCCCGAGACAGTCAACTCGGCCGCGGAGAGCCGATCGAAGATACGGCACGTGTGCTATCGCGCATGGTCGATGCGGTGATGATTCGAACCTTTGCGCATGACAATATTGAGCGCTTTGCGGCCGCCTCAGCGGTGCCCGTGATTAATGGGTTAACCGATGATCATCACCCCTGCCAGCTGCTCGCCGATCTACAAACCTGGCAAAGCCATCATCGCGATATCAGCGGCCGCACAGTCGCATGGATGGGCGATGGCAACAATATGTGCCGCTCCTGGATGCAGGCTGCCGAAATGATGGAGTTTAATCTGCATATCGGCTGCCCCGAAGGCTACGCACCCACTGACTTAGCAGACTATCCGCGCAGCCGTCACTTTACCGATGCATATGCCGCGGCTAAAGATGCCGATCTGGTGGTCACCGATGTGTGGGCCAGCATGGGCATGGAAGAAGAGCAGCAGGCTCGCCTTAAAGCGTTTTCGGCTTACCAGGTCAATACTGAGCTGATGCAGCTTGCCTCGTCAGAGGCGCTTTTTATGCATTGCCTGCCGGCGCATCGGGGAGAAGAAGTGACCGCGGAGGTCATTGATGGGCCCCAAAGCGTGGTTTGGGATGAGGCGGAAAACCGCCTGCATGCCCAAAAAGCGCTGCTGGAGCATCTGTTAATCACCCCCTAAGATGGCGAGTCGCTTCAGACCTTGGTACATTTCTAGAGATGCGTTACTTCATTGCACTTGCCATCGTTCTTGCTCTGCTCTGGCTGGGGCTTTCGGGTGTCTATAAGCCGCTTATTCTGATTTTAGGCGCGGCGTCCGTGGCTTTGGTTGTCTGGATTACCGAACGTATGGAAGTGTTGGGCGCTGAGCATGACCCCGGCACGCTGTCCTGGCGGCTTCCGGTGTACTGGACCTGGCTGGTCTGGGAGATAATTCTGGCAAACCTTATGGTTGCGCGTGCCGTCATCAGCCCCGGGCGCATAAAGCCGACTCTCATCCGAATACCAGCGACAACACGTACTCGGGTAGGCCTGGTTACCTACGGCAACTCGATTACCCTCACGCCGGGTACCGTGACAACCGGATTATCTGACGGCAGCGGTGAAATTCAGGCGCATGCGCTGTTGGAAGAGGCTGCTGAAGGACTGCGTAGCGGAGATATGCTTAAACGGGTTCAGTGGTTGGAGGGTCCTGAGCGATGAGCCCTATACTACTGGCAACCATTTTAGCGATCTTCACGACAATGGCTCTAGCACTGTGGCGGGCCTTAAAGGGACCAACGGTTTACGACACGATTGTGGCGGTAAACGCGTTTGGCACAAAAACTGTTTTATTAATTGCACTAATCACCTTCTTTTCAGGCAATTATGACCTCATTGATGTGGCACTGGTTTATGCCTTGATCAATTTTATCGGAGTCATTGCCGTGCTCAAACTGGTCGATCGGCAGGATCTGGCAGCAGCAGGAGATACGGCCGATGATTGAGGGGCTGATTGATGTTTTATCCGCCGGGCTGCTGCTGACAGGCGCTGGCTTTGCGTTACTGGGCGGAATCGGGCTTGTGCGTTTTCCTGATTTATACACGCGGCTTCATGCCGGGGGAATTACCGATACCATCGCACCGCTGCTTATTGTTGCGGGTCTGATTCTACAATCCGGCATCTCTTTGCTGACGATTAAGTTGCTACTCATCCTGCTCTTTTTACTATTCACAACGCCCACGGCATCGCATGCCACCGTAAGAGCGGCGATATCAGCGGGCATTAAACCGCAGGGGGCAGACGATGCAACGAAGGAGCGTGCGTCATCGAACACCTGATCGATATCTTCTTACTGCTGTTATTACTTGTTGTCGCGCTTGCGGTGTTATTCACCCGAGATCTCCTCAAGGCCACGATGCTGTTTGCTATCTACTCACTCACCATCGCCGCCTTATTTGCGGTGTTAGATGCGGGCGATGTCGCGTTAACTGAAGCCGCCGTCGGCGCAGGCATTAGTACCATTCTGATTTTAGCTGTCCTGGCATTAGTGCCGAGGCATGAGAAACGGGCTTTCGGACACAACATACCCGCACTGATCGTTGTATTGATTACCGGTGCAGCTTTGGTTTACGCCTCGTTTGACCTGCCGATTTTTGGTGATCCGAATAACCCAGTCCACACCCAGGTCGGTCAGTACTATACGCAAAACACCTATGGCGATATGGGTGTGCCCAACATGGTTGCTGCGGTACTCGCCAGTTATCGCTCCATCGATACGATGGGCGAGGCGGTGGTAATTCTAACCGCGGGTATTGGTGTATTCGCGCTCCTTTCAGCGCCGGTACGCCGACGTCGTGAATCAGCAACTGACCGCACGTCTGATAAGGATTCAGCCACATGAAACGCAGCACGATTCTGGTTGTCGTCGCGCGGTTTCTTATTCCGCTGATTATGCTATTTGCCCTTTATGTGCAATTTCATGGCGAATATTCACCAGGCGGCGGATTTCAGGCCGGCGTGCTCTTCGCGGCCGCGTGGATTCTATTTGTGTTCATTTATGGGCTTGAAACGGGTTTACGCGTGATACCCACCCGCGTTATCTACGCACTAGCCAGTCTGGGTGTGTTGTTGTACGCGTTTATTGGCTTGCTTGGTGTAGTAATGGGGGGGCGATTTCTGGACTTCTACCCCTTGCTTGAAAGCCCTCATGCCGCACAACAGGCCGGCATCATTTTAGTTGAATTCGGCGTGGGCGTTACCGTAGCAACTGTTGTGATGCTGATATTTTTAATGTTCGCGCAACGCCGCGCAATGACCGATGCTGCGGAGCGCAGCGAATGAATATTCTAAGTTTTTTCAATTATTGGGCTGTCATTCTGCTGATGATGATTGGCTATTACGGCATGATCGTATGCGGCAATATGATCAAAAAAATTATTGGGCTTGCCATTTTTCAGACTGCAGCGTTCATTTTGTTCATCTCTGCGGGCAAGGTGCTCGGTGGAGCCACGCCGATTCTAAGAGAAGGCGTCACGCTTTACTCTAATCCGCTTCCCCATGTCCTCATTCTGACCGCGATTGTTGTCGGTGTAGCCACCACGGCTGTAGGCCTTGCGCTAACGGTTCGTATCTACGAGGCATTTAACACCATTGATGACGATGCCATTGATACGTTGGAGGACGATAACTAGTGAACGTCACTGAATGGATGCCGTTCATCGTATTAATCCCTCTTATTGCAGGGCCGGTCTGTATTTTATTGCCCGGGCAGCGTTTACCGTGGTTACTTGCGCTGCTTTCAGCCGTCTCTGCGCTGATCATTGCCTGCTTTACTTTTTCGGAAGTCCTGATGAACGGCACGTTGCGATATGCCTTCGGCAATTGGCAGCCACCCATTGGCATTGAGTATCGCGTTGACGCCGCCAATGCGTTTGTTGCATTACTCATTACCGGCATGGCAAGCATCATGCTGGCATGGGGGAAAGCCACAGTTGACGTCGAAATACCCGAACGGCAAAGCAGCTTTTATGCACTTTTCCTCTTGGCCTTTGCCGGGTTGCTGGGTATCACGCTGACGGGCGATATCTTCAACGTCTTTGTTTTTCTTGAAATCTCCTCGCTTGCGACTTATGCACTCATCGCCCACGGTCAGGATCGCCGTGCGCTGGTCGCGGCATTTCGCTATTTGATGATGGGAACAATCGGGGCGACCTTCTTACTGATTGGCATCGGTTTTCTCTACATCATGACCGGCACCTTAAATATGATGGAGCTTGCCGAGCGCCTGCCGGATCTGGCTGGCTCACGTGCCACGCAAGTTGGACTTGCCTTTATTGTGGTGGGCTTTTCTATCAAGTTAGCGCTGTTCCCCATGCACCACTGGCTTCCCAATGCGTACACCTACGCGCCCTCTCTTGTTAGTGCGTTCCTTGCGGCCACTGCCACGAAAGTCGCTCTCTACGTCATGCTGCGCTTTGTTTTTACTGTGTTTGCGCCAGACTACAGCGATGCCGCAATGCCACTGGCCATTGCCTTCACCGTACTGGCGATTGCCGGCATGTTTGCTGGATCCTGGATAGCCGTCTTTCAAAAGAATCTCAAGCGGCTGCTTGCTTACTCATCGGTGGCGCAGGTGGGGTATATGGTACTGGGCGCCAGTTTTGTCACGGTAGTTGGCATTAGCGCCAGTTTCTTACACTTGTTTAATCATGCTC